>JACMKY010000496.1 GCA_014379925.1 Cytophagales bacterium
CGCCTTTGGCCCGTATTGAATTCATTGATCTGTCCGTGGCCAAACCCGCATTTGCCGTTGGTTGCGGCAGTGGGCAAGGTACGAAATGAAATGAGTCTGAACCACGGCTTACTCGGTTAAGTAACTTATTATCAATGTTTTAACGAACGGTGTTTAACGTTTTCCTGAGAAGCTCATTTTAAACCTTTGTAAAACCATTCATCGGTGCATTGACCAACGTTACGCATAAACTCATCAACTTCCTTGCTCATAAACCCATTTACTTGACAGGGCATTTCGGGTGACGGGTCAGCGATTTCCGTAGCGAAAGGAGAAATCTTTTAATTTTGAAGCCAGCTACCTGGTGAGTCCGCGTTGGTTCACTGCCAACGGCTAAACCAGCCCGTAATGATAAACTTCCGCCGCGGATTTGGCGTCCAACTACCATCCCTTCTATGGCCATGAAAAACCGGCTTACGCTCCTTTGCCTCGCCTTGCTTGGTCTGACCGGCGGGCCCTCCGCGCGCGCCCAGTATACCACCAAAGAAGCTTTTCCGGGGCTCTCCTTTCCCGTTCCGGTCGAAATGGTGGGTCCCGACGACCAAACCAACCGGGTCTTCGTGGCCAGCCAGTCGGGAACCATCCGGGTTGTCAACCCCGGTCTGGCCAATGCTTCGGCCAAGGTGTTCCTGGACCTGACCGGCCGGCTTCTTTACGGGGGAGAACGCGGGCTGTTGGGTTTGGCTTTCCATCCCGATTACGCCCGCAACGGGTACTTCTACCTGAACTACAACCGCAAGGGCCCCAATGACGAGACTCAGACGGTCATCTCCCGGTGGAAGGCAAGCGCCCCGGATCCCGACGCCGCCGACCCCAACAGTGAGGTCATCCTGCTCACCTTCGACCACCCGGACCAAAACCACAAGGGGGGCAAGATTGCCTTCGGCAACGACGGCTACCTCTACATCGCCAGCGGCGACGGCGGCGGCGGCGGCGATCCGCTCAACAATGCCCAGAACCGAACCCTCCTGCTGGGCAAAATTCTCCGCATCGACGTCAACCAAGCCGCCAATGGCCTCTCCTACGCCATCCCGCCGGGCAACCCCTACGCGGGCAATACCCAAGGCTTCCGCCCCGAAATCTACGCCTACGGTTTGCGCAACCCCTGGAAGATGAGTGTGGACCGGGAAACGGGTAACGTCTGGGCCGGCGACGTGGGGCAAGAAGCCCGGGAAGAAATCGACCTCATCCAGAAGGGCGGCAACTACGGCTGGCGGTTGATGGAAGGCAAAGCGTGCTACAATCCGGTCAGTTGTGACCCCGCCGGACTGGTGCTGCCCGTGTGGGATTACGCCCAAGACAATGGACGTTCGATTACCGGGGGGTTCGTTTACCGGGGAAAAAACCTGCCGGGCCTGCGGGGAAAATACATTTACGGAGACTTTATCAGCGGACACGTCTGGGCGTTGACCTACGTGCCGGGTGGGGTCTCCACCAACGAATTCCTCTTCAATTTCGGATGGGCCTCGCTTGCTTCCTTCGGGGAAGATGCCAACCGGGAATTGTACCTCCTGAATTTCTCCACCGGCAAGATCGGGCAACTGGTTGATCCGACCACGCCGGTAGTACAAAGTTTCAGCCCCCGCGGCGGCACCGCGGGCACCACGGTCGTTATCACGGGTGCCAACTTCAGCGCCGTTCCCGCCCAGAACGCCGTCAGGTTCGGGGAAGCAACGGCCACCGTGACCGCCGCCACTACCACCAGCCTGACCGTGGTGGTGCCGGCAGGCCTGGGCGCGGGTCCGGCGCTGGTTACGGCCGCGGTCAGCAACCGGACGAGTGGTTCGGACAATACATTCGCGGTAACCCTGCCCGGCCAAACGATCCAATTCGCCGCCCTGCCCGGCCGCACCTTCGGGGAAGCGCCGTTCGTCTTGAGGGCCACTGCCAGCTCCAGCCTGCCGGTTTCCCTCGCCCTCGTCGCCGGCCCGGCCACCCTGTCGGGCGACACGGTCAAACTCACCGGGGCGGGCACCGTGGCGGTCCGGGCCTCGCAGGCGGGGAATGCCAACTACCAGCCAGCACCCGACGTGACCCAATCTTTCACCGTAAACAAGGCGGCGCAAACCATTTCCTTCCCGGCCATCGCCGACAAACTGGTTACCGACGCGCCTTTTGCGCTGTCAGCATCGGCCAGTTCCAACCTTCCCGTTACGCTGGCAGTGGAGGGCGGCCCGGCCCGCCTGGGCGAAGGAGCGGGGTCAACGCCTTTACTTACCCCCACTGGCGCGGGCCCGGTAACGGTGCGCGCCTCCCAGGCGGGAAACGCCAATTACCTGGCCGCGCCGGACGTTGCCCAAACGTTCAGGGTGCAGTCCGTCACCGGCACTGAGGAACCCACCACCGCCGGATTCCGCGCGTACCCGAATCCGACGCGGGAAACCTTCACGGTACGCCTGACTGGGTGGGCACCCCACCCAAACGCCTCACTGGCGCTCTACAACGCAATGGGACAAAAAGTAACCGGGCAAACCGTCTCCCTGCGCGGCACCACCACGCAGGCAGTGGTATCCGTCAACGGATTTGCCCGGGGATTTTACCTGCTTCGCGTAACGGCTGGCAATCGGATGATGCAGCAGAAAGTAGGGGTAGAGTAATGAGGTAGGAGGTAAGAAGTATGAAGTAAGAGGTAGGAGGAAAGAAGTGGGAGGTAAGAGGTAAGAGATGGGGCACGCCGGAACGCTTATCTCCTGCTGGTGCTGATGAGCATTTTGGGCGAAAACCGGGTGGTTGTCCTGGTGGATGACTGGGACGTACTCGTTCACGAAAGCAGCCGCTCTTGAAAAGCTATTTCCCAAAACTGTCTTATGAGCGTTTTTGTATTCGTTAACGCGCATCCTGCCAGGATTGCGTCTGTTTTTAAAATACTGTACTTTGTCCAGTAAAGAAGCCAATTTATTTCAAACGAGAGCTTAACCAATGCGGGTTTTGACTATCTCTGGGCGGTGTCAAAACCCCCATTACGCCTGCTGAGTTAATTGTTTCCCCGCACCCGACTCAGCATCTCGCAGGCCATACCCAAATAGGAAGGAAGGCGGGTAACACCAACGCGGTTGACCAGTGCGGGGTTTTGATCGAGCAGCGTTTTGCATTGTCCGTCAGGCGTTTTTATCTGGAGCAAGAAGTTGTGGTGAATCGTCAGACTCACTTTTTGATCACTGCGTTTCCGGCCTTATCCGTGATTTTACCTTGGACAACTACTGGTTGCTGCTCTTCGCGAAGCAGGGCACAATGCCCGTTGAAGGTGTACCCGTTCGATAATGGCATTGGGCCTGGTTGTCAGTAAAGTTAGGTGAGCTGGGTAAATGGGCGAAGCTGCAGACCATACATAGCCTCGAATGTGTCGCCGGGCTCAAGCCGAATCAGGCCATTTTGGTTCGTAAATGCATCGACGCAGCACGACATGGGTTCTACGGCAATACTCATCCGGTCGGGTGGCGTAAAAAGTTGAAAATAACGGTATTGGTCAGGGCCTGACTCCATCCAGAAGACAACTTGCCGGTCGTTGTCCGGGGAGCCAAAGACGATCTCCGTTTGGAGTGCCGCCCAGGTAAGCGCAAAGCAGCCATTCAGGTATACATCCGCCAGTTGAGTCGGTGCGCTAAAATCTGGATAGTCTCGTTTACTACCAGTTGGAATTGATAAATCATCTAACGTATAAATTTGACAGTGAGGCAATTGAAGCGTCCATTTCGAAATGCCACCCGGCAGGTTCAGGTACGGATGCCAGCCAACGCCCAGTGGTAGATCGGTGGAACCGGTATTTCTGACCGTCGTTGAGCAGCTAAACCCGTCCTGCCCGCTGATGCCGTAATTCAGTTCCAGATCAAACGGAAACGGATACCCTTCCGCCTGACCGACGTACGAGTAAGCCAGCTGGATTTGGGCCAGGTGGTCCGTAATCTGCGCGTTCTCAACGGTCATCAGGCAGTCATACAGCAATCCGTGAATGGCGTGGCCCTGCCGGGGTTCATTGATTGGCAACTGATGCGTCGTCCCGCCGAAGGTATATTGCCCGCGATTGACCCGGTTCGGAAACGGAATGAGGGGGGCACTTTTGTAACGTCGATCTCCGTCAATGGCTTCATCCTCCCCGAACCCGTCGATTATCGCATGGCTGATTCCATTGAGCGGTAGGATCAACTCGCACACCCGCCCACCCCCGGCCGGGGCGACAACCATCGACGCGCCACCGGTTTGGGGTTGCAGACGGATTCGTTGCGGCGTTGGTGGATGCATGGGCGGTTACTTTTTCAGGAAATTGAACAGTTCATCCCTTGGTTCCACCCCCAAGCCCGGCCCGTCGGGCAGGTAAAAAAAGCCTTCCTCACACCGCATATTTCCACGCAGGTACGGAAGGTTTTTGTCAAAAATCGAATGCTGGTACTCGTGGTAAACCAAGTTGGGCAGACTGGCCGATGCGTGCAGGCTGGCCGCCTGAAAAATGCCCATCCCAATGCTGGCGTGCGGCATCACGTTTTGATTGAACGCCACGGCCATCTGGCAGATATTCCAGAAGGAAGTAATTCCCGTGCGGCCCATTTCGGGCTGAATCACGTGCATACAGCCTTCCTCAAACCGGGGTCGGTACTCGTACACCGTGCGTAGTTCCTCGCCAATGGCCACGGGCGTTTTCACCGAACGAACCACCAATGCCTGCCCCTTAATGTCTTCGGGTTTCACGGGAGCTTCGGCCACGTACAGGTTGTACGCTTCCAGCCGGGTAATGAGCGAAATGGCTTCGGCAGCCGTAAATTTCCAGTGCATATCGATCAGGATGTTGGCTTCGTTACCGGCGGCTTTCCGGAGCGCTTCCATTTCGGTTACGATGCCGTCGTGCGACACGGCCGAGGCAAACTTGAAGGCATTAAACCCCTTGTCGAGCCAGCTTTTAGCGAGGTCGGCCCGTTCGGGGATGGTCGGTTTGGGCAAGCCCGACACGTAAGCGGGTAGGCGGGCGTGGCGTTGTGAACCGAGCAGTTTACAGACGGGCAGTCCCACTAATTTGCCGCGCAAATCCCAGAGCGC
>JACMKY010000497.1 GCA_014379925.1 Cytophagales bacterium
ACGTTATCTACGGCATCACCATGACCGAGCCCGGCGTCTCGCGCGTGGTGCCGGTGGACCTGCGGGCCCTGGAGTGAGTAGAGGGAAAAGAATGTCGAATATCGAACAAGGAATGTCCAATGTCGAAGGGTGAGAGAAGGAAGAGAAGGAAAAGAATGTCGAATGGCACCGGCGAACCGGACCAAACGCATCGGCGGACCGAAGGAATGTCCAATGTCGAAGGGTGAGAGAAGAAAGAGAAGGAAAAGAATGTCGAATGTCCAACAAGGAATTTCGAATCATGAAGTAAAAAAAATTCCATCCTTCGACATTGGGCATTCCTTGTTCGATATTCGACATTCTTTTCCTCCTCCTGACGCCTGCCCTTTGCCCGGAAAAACTTTATTGAAACCACGAATTATTTTCTACCTTTGCAGATGCGAAAGGCCGGATTGTCAATTTTTTAGCCAACAATTCGTACGGATAAACCGATTTACGCCGGTCTTTCAATTGCCGGAAGGAGAGCAGGCAGCTTCCAGTGAACAGCGATGCGGGACGTGGATACTTTGACGGACTTACGGCTTGATTGCAACGGACTGGACGAGTTGGAAACCATCGCGGCCCGGGTAATCGCTTTCGCCGGCCATTCGAAGATCTGGCTGCTGGAGGGGGAAATGGGCGCGGGAAAAACCACCCTGGTCCGGGCCATCTGCCGGCAGCTGGGCGTAACGGGTTCGGTGCAAAGTCCTACCTATTCGCTCGTCAATGAATACGTTACCGGCGACCAACGAACACTCTATCATTTCGATTTTTACCGCATCCGGGACGAAGCCGAAGCGATGGACATGGGCGCGGAGGAATATTTCGATTCGGGCAACCTCTGCCTGGTGGAATGGCCCGGCCGGATTCCTGGCCTCCTCCCCGCCCAACGCGTAACCATCCGGATACGATCCGTGAATCATTCCCAAAGAACCCTATACCTGAGCAAAGATGGGCAGTAGCGAACAATACAAATCCGGGTTGGAAGGGCTGGTCCAACAACGCGCTTTGTACCCGCAGGAATCGCTCCTGGAACTGAAAACGAGCAAGCACCACCTCTACATCGGGCTTCCCCGGGAGGCGTCCTCCCAGGAGAACCGGATCTGCCTCACCCCCGAAGCCGTCGACATCCTCGTCCGCAACGGACACCGCGTGGTGGTGGAAGCGGGGGCGGGCGAGGCTTCCAAGTTCAGCGACCGCGAATACAGCGAGGCGGGTGCCGGCATCGCCTACTCCCCGCCGGAGGTCTTCGAGGCGGACATCATCCTGAAGGTGGAGCCGGCCGTTCAGCGGGAGATCGATTACCTCAAAGCGGGCAAAACCCTCATCTCGGCGCTGCCCCTGGCCAAGCTGTCGGCCGAATACCTCCGGGCCATCAACGAAAAGAAGACCACCGGCCTCGCTTTCGAGCTCATCCAGGACCAGGCCGGCAACATGCCCGTGGTCCGGGCAATGAGCGAAATCGCCGGCAGCACCGTGATGCTCATCGCCGCCGAGTACCTGAGCAGCGTCAACAACGGGCGGGGCGTCATCCTGGGCGGCATTACCGGCGTGCCGCCCACCAGGGTGGTCATTCTCGGTTCGGGAACGGTGGCCGAATACGCCGCCCGCACCGCCCTGGGATTGGGCGCCGAAGTCAAGATCTTCGACAAGAACATTTACAAGCTCCGCCGCATCAAGTACGCCATCGGCCTGCAGGTCTACACGTCCACCATCGACACGCCGGTTCTCCGCGAAACCCTCAGCCGCGCCGACGTGGTGATCGGGGCGATCCGGGCCGAAGACGGGGTGAGTCCCTGCGTGGTGACCGAAGAAATGGTGGCGGCCATGCAACCCAACTCCGTCATCATCGACGTCAGCATTGACCAGGGCGGCTGCTTTGAAACGTCCGAAATCACCACCCACAAGAATCCGGTTTTCAAGAAACACGACGTCATCCACTACTGCGTGCCCAACATCGCCTCGCGGGTAGCGCGCACGGCCACCACCGCGTTCAGCCACATCTTCACGCCCTTCCTGCTCCAGACGGGCATCTTGGGCGGCATCGAGGAAATGGTGTTTTCCAACCAGTGGTTCATGAAGGGCGTCTACTGCTACAAGGGAAGCCTGACCAACGCCCACCTGGCCCGCAAGTTCGACATGCCCTACAAGGATTTGAACCTGTTCATGGCCGCCCGGATGTAGCAAAAGCCGACGATCATTCTTTTAAAAGGCGGAACCGGTGGGTATTCCGCCTTTTTTGTTGGCTTTCAAACGGAAATGGCAAAGCGTGAAAGCGCCGTATACCGGTCAGAAATCCGAAAAACGAACGTTTTTGGGCCAGGGAAGCATCCCCGGCGTTCATTACAAAGCAGTTTATCGACACGGGTATGATACCGACGGATAAGGTACGGATATTCGGGTGAAATCTCGCTTTCGGCGGCTTAGCTTGCCAGACTGATCCGCAAGGCGCCAATGCCCGAAAAACGGTCCCTGAACCGCACCCCGATGAAATCTACGGTGAAGCCCGCCACGAAGTCACCAACCGAATGTTTGGTGCGCCACGTTTACCCGGTTGCCACGATTCTCTTGCTGGGCCTTGCCCTCTGGCCGGGCGTTGCCCGGGCCCAGTCCAACGTCCGGGCGGCCGAGAAAATCGCCCGGCAGGGTGACAAGCACCTGAAGTCGGAAAATTACCACCGCGCTTGGGAGTACTATGACCGGGCCCTGGCGCTGGATTCCAACAGCGTCCGGGCTCTGGCCAACGGCGGGGTGGCGAACCTGCTGCTCTACGCCAATCCGCAAGCGGCCTGCCTGCTGCAAAAGGCCTGCGACCTTGATCCCCGGTTCGACGACCAGTTGCGGTATTGGCTGGGCCGGGCCTACCACCTGACCGGCCAAACCGACCAGGCCGTCAACGAATACAACAAGTACCTGCAAACACTCCCCGCGGGTGATTCGCGCCGCGACGAGGTGAACCGGCTGCTGACCCAGGCGCGGTTCCTGAAGACGTACGCGGGAAGCCCCACCGATCACACCGTTCAGAACCTGGGTGAGAACCTCAACAGCGCTTACGCCGACTACAGCCCGATATTGACCAGCGACGAAAAGACCCTGATTTTTACGTCCCGGCGGACGGAGGAAAAAAAAACCACCCAAACGCCGCGGGGGGATGATTTTGAAAAAATGTATTCCGCCACGCGGTTCTTCGACGGTTCCTGGGGAAAACCTACCCTGATCGGCGACCAGCACAACAAAAAGAATCACCACGTTTCCAACGTACAACTCTTCGACCACGACCGCAAGCTGCTGGTCTACCGCTCGGACAGGTTCGGTTCTTTGATGACGGCTGAACGGGAAGGCGCGGGCTGGTCCGAACCGGTTGCCCTCAATAAGTTTACCGTTACCCGCGACTACGAATCCAGTGGCTTCGTTTACGAACCCGACTCCTCGGTCTATTTCGCCTCCAGCAAGGACTCCAAAGACGGCAACCTCGACTTGTTCGTCACCCGGAAGGAAACGGCCGGCCAATGGTCGGCCCCCCAACGCCTCTCCCCCCTGCTCAACACCGACCAGGACGAAGACGCCCCTTTCCTGGCCGCCGATGGCCAAACCCTTTATTTCAGCTCGCGCGGTCACGATGGAATGGGCGGCTACGACGTGTTTAAGGCCACCTACAATCCCGCCAACCGCACCTGGTCGCGGCCCGTCAACCTGGGATATCCCACCAACTCACCCGCCGACGACATTTACTACGTGGCCAACGACTCCACCGGCGTCGGCTACGTGAGTTCCAACCGCATGGGCACGCTCGGCGGACCCGATATTTTCCGGGTCAGCTTGCCGCTATCGGTCGTGGTGAACGGCTACGTGACCAACCGGAACAACCAGCAACCCTTGCCGGGGTACACCATCCAACTCACCCCCCTGACCAAAAAGGAGGACGATCTCGTGGCCGTTACCCGCTCGAACGGCCAGTACAGCGTGCGGGTGCGGTCCAAAAACCGCTACCGGCTGCAGGTGTTGCGACAGGAGGAGGTGGTGCTCACCGAAGAACTGGACGTACCCCTGGCCATCAACGAAAACGTCCGGATCGTGCGCGACTTCCCGATTGACGTACCCGTTTCTGCCCTCCCGCCCGCCGTCGCCCGCATCACCGTGGCCAACCTGAACCTGATCCGGGTGACCTACCAGGAGCTGGACTCCCTGGTTATTGACGGTTCGGTCAAGCACACCGGCCAGCCGATTGCCAACGCCCAGGTAGGGCTGCGGGAAGAGGCCTCGGCGGAGATCAAGTACCGCACCACGACCGACGGCCAGGGCAATTACCACCTGGGATTTATACCGGGCAAACCGGAAGATTACGTCGTGGAAATCACCCAACCGGGCTACCAGTTGGCCAGTGTGGTGGTGCTTTACGCCGCCAACCAGCCCCGGTCCAAAGCCGTCAGCACCCGCAACAAGAACGTAAACCGCATTGACCTGAGCACGGCGCTGGTTGCGCTCGAAGTGGGGGCGAAAAGCGTGTTGGGGGGAGTATACTTCGAATTCAACAGTGCGGTGTTGCGGCCCGAAAGTGCCATCGTACTGGATCGCCTCCGCACGTTCCTCAACGACAACCCCACCGTTCGGATGGAGATCGGAGGCCACTCCGACGACGTAGGAACGTCCTACGTGAACCGGACCGTTTCCCAGAAGCGGGCGCAGTCCGTGGTCAACTACTTGATCAGTAAAGGCATTACCAAAAATCGACTGACCTCCCACGGGTACGGGGAAGACGCACCGGCTGCCCCCAACGACGCCGAAATGAACGGCCGCGACGTGAACCGCCGGGTGGAGATCACCATCCTGGCCAAGTAGCGGCGGTGCCGATCCGATGTCCCCGTACGGAGGAAGGCGGGATGGGACAAAAAGAGGCTGTCCCAATCAAACCTCGATGAGGTGGTTTTTGAACGTAAACACTACCAGCCTCGCAATGTCGCGGGCTTGAGTCTTTTCAAGCAGCTTGGTGCGGTATCCTTCCACCGCCTGTACCCTCAAAATTACCACGCACGCTATCCGCTCGGGAGATGGCGTGCGTTGTTGTTAAGAATCCGAGCTGACGCAATACTCCAATGAATCAATTTCATCTGACTCAACTGTTGAGAAGGGCACTCTTGCTATCTCTAGCGGGTGCCTGCTTCAATGTCTACGGCCAGAAAGAGGCAAACGTTTGGCATTTCGGCGATCGTGCCGGATTGGACTTCAACCAGTGCAAGCCCTCTCCGGTCGCCGGCAGTATGGCAAGTCCCAATGGCTGTGCCGTCATCTCCCACCCCAAAACCGGCCAGTTACTGTTTTATTCCAATGCCCGTCAGGTATTCAACCGCAACCACCGCCTCATGCCCCACGGCGACTCCTTGA
>JACMKY010000498.1 GCA_014379925.1 Cytophagales bacterium
GAATTACGAATTACGAATTACGAATTACGAATTACGAATTACGAATTACGAATTACGAATTACGAATTACGAATTACGAATTACAATGTTTGATCGCATAGTGGCCATACAATGTGCAGCGTAATTATTCGTAATTCGTAATTTATTTATTATTTCGGGCGCGGATGGTTTTTTGGATTGAACCGATGATTCGGATGAGTTCGTCACAGTCAGCTAATATTGATTCTGCCAAGGATGCTTTCAAATATTCGCTGTCTCTCAAGAGCCTGATCCAATAACTGGTTTCGCGGGCTTCCTTGTAGGCAATGGAGAGCTTGGCGAAAAAGTCCTTCTCGGTTTGTCCACCAATTGCCTCCTCCACGTTCGCGCCAACGGAGGTACCGCTTCGCAACACCTGCCTGGAAAGCACGTACTCTTTATTTTCCTCCGTCAGATACCGATGGAGTTTGACAATCCGAAGCGCGAATTGGTAGCTCTTATCCTGAATTACATTATCCGTTTTCATCTTTTATTGCTTGTAGGTAATTCGTAATTCGTAATTCGTAATTCGTAATTCGTAATTCGTTTAATTAACCGTAAATATTCCTGCTTGCGAAGGGGCGCCCACGGCTTCGTCTTCCGGGCCGATGGGCAGGAAAGTGACTTGGTAGCCGTGGTGGTTAGCCACCTTTTTCGCCCAGGTTTCAAACTCCGCGCGGGTCCATTCGAAGCGGTGGTCGCTGTGGCGGAACGTTCCCGCCGACAGGGTTTCGTACTGCGGGTTGTACTCCGCGTTGGGCGTGGTCAGCACCACCGTGCGGGGGCGGGCGAACTCAAACACCACTTTCTCGAAGGAAGCGAGCCGGGGCAGGTCCAGGTGCTCGATCACTTCCACGATTGCGGCGGCATCGTAGCCGGCGATGCGTTGGTCCTTGTAGGTGAGCGAACCTTGGAGGAGGGTGATTCGCTCTTTTTGTCGGGGTGGCAGCGTGTCCAGGTGCAGGCGATCGTGGGCAATCTGCAGCGAACGGTGCGAAACGTCCATTCCCAGGATTTCTTCGAACTGCCTTTCTTTCAGCAGCAGCTGCAACAACCGGCCTTCGCCGCAGCCCAGGTCCAGCACGCGCTTGGCACCCGAGCTTTTCAGCACCGCCCGGGCGAACTCCAGCCGCTGGTCGTGCAGCCTCGTTTTCACTTCGCGGACGGGAGCGGGCAACGCCTCGGCAAGCGCTTCCGTTTTTTCCTCCGCTACGGTATCTTCGGCGGCTTCCTCGGCCAGCAACCCCAACGCCTGGCGGGTGAGCGAACCGAGGTTTTTCAGGTAGCGCCGGGTGATTTGTTCTTTCTCCGGATGCGCATTCAGCCAGCCTTCTCCCTTTTCCAGTAGTTTTTGTACTTCGTGTTCACCCAACCAGTAGTGCTTCTCGTTGTCCAACACCGGAATGAGCACGTAGAGATGCGACAGCAAGTCCTTCAGACGAAGGGTGTTGGCCAGCTTCACCGTGTAGTACCGGCTTTCGCCCCATTCCGGAAAAGTGGCATCGAGCGGATGCGGATGCGCTGCTACCTGGTAGCCCAGTGGCTCGAACAGGCGCCGCAGAAAAGGTTCTCCTCCGGAGACGGGCAGCACGGAAAGCGTTACCTCAAACGGCATCCTGACTTCTACCAGTTCCGGCTTGTCGCGGCAGGTGCCGTTCATGGCCGTGGAAAAAGCCTTGGCCAGGGCCACGCTCATGAACGAAGAGGCTACGTAGGGGCGGTCGTTGACGTACTCTTCCAGGCGGATTCCCGCGTGGTTGCGCACCATCCCGATGGTGTCCAGGTCGAGCAGCAGGGCTACGGTAGCGCGTTCCGCCCCCGACTCGGGATAGAAGATGTGGGCTTTGCCGCCGGCAATCTCTACCTGCTGCACTTTGGCGGGATGCTTGTAGAGCAGATAACCCAAATCGGTAGCGGGCTGGTGGGTGGTCGAAATGGTGAGCAGCATTTTACGGGAAGGTTGGTGGGGTTGATGATGGCATCGACCTTGTTTTGGCGTACAGCTTGACGGTGATGGGGCGTCCGTTTTTCAGGAAGTGATTTTTCAGGATGCCTTCGGCCACGAAGCCATTTTTTTCCAGCACCCGTCCCGAAGCCTGGTTGTGTTCGAAAACCGACGCCTCCAAGCGAAGCAGGTTGAATTCCTGGAATCCCAGGCGGCAAATTTCGGCGATCACCCGCGTCATAATGCCCTGGCCCCAGAAAGGCTCGCCCAGCCAGTAACCGATCTCATCCTTGTGCGAAGCAAGGCCGTAGCGCACGTGGAAGCCCACCCCGCCGATCAGGTATCCCTCCCCGTTGCGGATGGCCCAGTCGACTTGGCGGCCGAATTGCTGCCGGCGCCCCTCGGTGAAATGGACGAACCAGCCCGCGTCGGCGCGGGTATACGGGAAGGGAATCTTCAGCGTGTTGCGGTAGATCTTTTCGTTGTTAAGGTACTGCACCAACTGCGGAACGTCAGCCATCGTTACCGGCGAGAGCGAGAGGGTGGTGTCGATGGAAATCAAGGGAGTGTAGGCGGTTAGGCGTTTGTAAGTTGGCGAATCGCCGATTAGGATTCTTGGACAAAAGCATCAAATTCTCCCGCAAGAAAGTAAAACCAAAATAAAAAAAATTCGTCCGGCCCTCCTCCAGATTGCCCCGCGGAAAAATTTTCTTTTTCCTCGGTCGTCATCGCTTTCAATTCCCGCCCGGTTGCCCCGGTGTTGGTTTCGCTGGTTGCCGTTATTTTTTTTGCTCCGCCAACCCGGTCAGGGTTGCCGTCGACGCAATGACAACCCCGACCGGGAAAATACGCGGTGGCGAACGCGGTCGCTGCTTTCCGTTGCGGCAGCTCCCCGGTTGAACTTCTCAATTCATTGTCTAAATTGCCCTGTCGGTCCGTATCGT
The DNA here is from genome assembly GCA_014379925.1 of Cytophagales bacterium. Lineage (GTDB taxonomy): Bacteria > Bacteroidota > Bacteroidia > Cytophagales > ES-bin-26 > ES-bin-26. The sequence goes on from JACMKY010000498.1 coordinate 2,908, forward strand.
TGCGGGCTGATCATTTCTTTTGCCGTGATTACCTTATCCGTTCATCGTCTTTTATCCTTTCCATTTCAGTCATTCTTTTTTTTCAGTAATGATTATTGAGTCGCGCGCCTACGCCAGGGCCGGTTTGTTGGGTAACCCTTCGGACGGCTACTTCGGCAAGGTCATCTCCCTGGCCGTCAAGAACTTCGGTGCCCACATTTCCCTCTACCAGTCTCCCGAACTGAACATCGAATTGCAGGAACCGGACCGTAGTGTCTACCGGAACATCTATCACCTGAGAGAATCGGTGAGCCTGACGGGATACAACGGAGGAATCCCCCTGGTGAAAGCGGCCATCAAGAAATTCTGCGAATATTGCGAAGATCACCACATCCGATTGAGCAACAAGAACTTCACCATCCGTTACAGTTCCTCCATTCCCCGGCAGGTGGGCTTGTCGGGGTCGAGCGCCATCGTCATCGCCACCTTGCGGGCCCTCAAGCAGTTCTACGGGGTGAAGATACCCCTGGAAATACTGCCCAACCTGGCGCTGGCCGCCGAAACGGAAGAACTGGGCATCACGGCCGGGTTGCAGGACCGGGTAATCCAGACCTACGAGGGGTGCGTGTTCATGGACTTCGACCGCTCCCTGCTGGAGTCGAGGAAATACGGGCGGTACGAACGCCTCGACCCCGACCTGCTGCCCAACCTGTACATTGCCTACAACACCGAACTGGGAAAGGTGTCGGGAAACGTGCACAACACCGTGCGCGCCCGTTACGACAAGGGCGAAACCCTGGTGATCGACACCCTGCGGGAAATCGCCGAGCTGGCCGAGACCGGCAAGGCGGCCATCCTGTCGCGCGATCATTCCCGCCTGAACGAGCTCATCAACGAGAACTTCGACCTGCGTCGCCGCATCATGACCATCAGCGAAAGCAACCTGGCCCTTATTCAAGCGGCCCGTCAGTGCGGGGCGTCGGCTTCTTTCACCGGCTCGGGCGGTTCCATCATCGGGATGTACCGGGACGACGAGATGCTCAACCGGCTTTTCGTGGAACTCAAAAAACGCAACGCCCGCGTGCTGAAGCCCTACGTCGTGTGAAGCAAGTCACAAGGAGAGCCAAGCAGACCAACTGTGGGCAAACCGATGAGAAAACCACGAAGACGTCGACTCACGACTTTGCCACTTATGACTTACGACTTTATGACTTACGACTTATAACTTATGACCACCATTAGAAAAGCAGTGATTCCCGCCGCCGGCCTGGGTACTCGTTTCTTACCCGCCACCAAGGCCCAACCCAAAGAGATGTTGCCCATCATCGATACGCCCACCATCCAGTACGTGGTGCAGGAAGCGGTGGATTCGGGCATTGACGACATCCTGATCATCTCGGGCAAGGGAAAAAGGGCCATTGAAGACCACTTCGACCGCAACTACGAGTTGGAGGCCCGCCTCGAAGAGAAAGAGGACACGGCCCTCTACAACGAGATGCGCCGCCTGGCCGACATGGCCAACATCCATTTCATCCGGCAAAAGGAGATCAATGGCCTGGGCGACGCCATCTGCTACGCCCGGCACCACGTGGGCAACGAACCTTTTGCCGTCTTGCTCGGCGACACCATCATTGATTCCGTGATTCCGGTCACTCAGCAACTCATGGATATCTACGCGCAGTACCGGGCCACGGTGGTCGCCGTTGAAGAGGTGCCCCGCGACAAGGTGTCTCGGTACGGCATCGTCGGGGGCAAAAACCTGAGCGACCGCATCATGGAACTGAACGATCTCGTCGAAAAACCGGCCGTCGACAAAGCGCCTTCCAACCTGGCCATTGCGGGCCGCTACATCCTCACCCCTCAAATATTCCAGTGCATCGAACAGACCGCCAAGGGCAAGAACAACGAGGTGCAACTCACCGACGCCCTGCTGTTGTTGCTGAAGCGCGAAAACGTATTGTCTTACGCCATCGAGGGCAAACGCTACGACATCGGCAACAAGCTGGACTTCCTGAAAACCACCGTCGAGTTCGCCCTCCGTCGCCCGGAATTCAGCGTACCCTTCCTGCAATTCCTGCGCGAAACAGTAGCGGCCCACCCGACGTCCGTGAACAACGAACAAGCATCAATCAACAACGGTGAATGAGACCCGCGGGGTTTTCGCTGTCTGCCAAGCCTCGTCTGCCGTTGCGGGTGTTATCACTGGCAACTGGTTGAGCGGCCATTCCGATCAGGGGGTTGGTGGCAACGGCAACCACGGCGTTCGAAAGAGACGCTCCGGGTTTTCATCGCCCGAAAAGTCTCTTTACGACAGCCACTTCGAAAGCGTCAAGCGGGACTGGTCGGCCCATTCCCGGATCAACTGCATCTCCTTGGGCACCGGCGCGGCGTTGTATTTGCGCTTGGCCTGTACCACTTGACAACTGCGCAGGTTCACCTCAATAGTCACCAGGCGCTCCGCTTCAGAGCCCGCGGGCAGCACTGACAGCGAAAAGATGGCACACTTGCCCGCGTAACACGAACCGGCGTAGGAGGATACGCAGTGTTGCATCGCCTTTCCTTCCGCCAGCAACTCATTGCTCGAAAGCAGTTCCTGAATGGCGTATTCCTTCCGACGCTCTTCCTTGCCCTCTTCCCAAGAAAACGCCCGGATGCCGGACGCTTTCCACACCAAGGCGCCGCCCCGGTTGCGCGCGCGGTTGAGTTGGACGTGCCATGCTTCGGTTTGCCGCAGCAGGGCCTCGGGCGCACGGCCCTTCATGCTGAACCCGGGTTGAATCGTCCGCTGGTGGCGCACGTAATCCACCACCGCCTCCAGGTGGCGGTTGTCGAACATATCCAGGCCCGCGAAAAACCCGATGAACGTCGACCAGAAGGCATCCTCCCCGAAATGATTGCGTCCCAACCAGCTCCGGTTAACGTACCAGGCCAGGTTGGCGTCGCCACCCATTGCCAGCACCTGGCCCCAGCGCAGCGCCTCCGGAATGGTGCAGTCGTCGGGCGCCCCCATGAATTCGTGCGACATCCGTTTGGTGAGCACAATGGGCAGGTGGCTCAGCCGGCGCGCCGGAAACCCCGTTCCCAGGTCCACGTACCAGCGACGCTCCACCTCCCGGCCTCCCGGGAGCCAGGCGCTGTCCAGGAAAAGCGGCAGCGCATACTGCGCGAAACAGTGCCGCAACAGGCTCGAAAACTGCTTGGTGGGGTTGTGGCTGGTTTTTTTCCAAAGCCGGACATCCCGCACGAAGGAGGATTGAAAGCAGGCCACGTGGTAGAGCCCCGTCAGGTACCGCTCTTCTGCCAGCAAGCGGTAGCAATGCTGCTTCTCCACGCGCAGCAACAGCGTTTTGAAGGCGGTGCTTTTGGATTCCTGCTTGGCGGTGGCAAACAGACTGTGCAGAACGGGATAGTGCTGCCGGTCGGTTTGGGTGGCTTTCCCGTCGTAAATCCGTTCCACCAACTGGGAAAAGAACTTGTGCGGATCGTTCTTAACGGCCAGCGCCTGGGCGAGGCCTTGTTCGTACTGAATCTTTTGGTTTAGCAACGCATCCCTGTCCCGACGGGAAAGGGTTATCTTTTTAGATTTTCCCATTGTACCAAAGGCTATTGGAGTAAGTGTACCTAAGGCGGTTCGGCCGGATACCGCCCAACGAGCGGCATTCGGTTGTACCGCCGCCAGTTCTCCGCGCGGC
>JACMKY010000499.1 GCA_014379925.1 Cytophagales bacterium
AGGGCCGCGTGCACGGCGCCGGTGCTGACGAGGCGGCCCGTTTCCTGCTCGAGTTCCTCGGCCACGGCCACGCTGTAGGCCCGCGGGGTGAGCACGGCCACGGCCAGCAGCACCACTTCTTCGAATTCGCCCAAATCACTGCGTCGCGCGGGGATGGGAGTCGGGTTAGGAATGGAAATGATTACTTCTGTTTCGGTAGGACAAATGCCTTGCCAAACGCACAAACCGCCTCCGATTGGCTTTGGAGGGACTTTCTCCGCGGAGAGATGGCTCGGCCAGTGTCCGTAATCGGACAGTTGGTGTTCGTTTTGGTACAGTGGGGAAGAGAAAGACGTTGCTTCGGGGAAGGTAAATCCGCGGTTAGCCCCTTGATTTGGGGAACCTTCCACGGGATCATTCCCGGCAGATGGCCCCGATCAGGGAGAAAGTGATTCAACCCGACTGCGCAACGGTTTGGTGAAAACCGGTTTCCCTTTCCAAGACTGCGGGGTTGACGGGCGGTTTTGCCAAGAATGACAAAAGCCATCAACAATGGGGCAGGTCAGAAGCGGGTTGTTATAAACTTTCCTGGCCAGGGTTGTTCCACCGCGCGGGTTGGGCTAGTTTCGTGAAGCCACCTTTGCCACTTCATTCATCACCCGGAACACGTTGCCACTCCATATTTTTTGGATGTCCTTGGCCGAGTAACCGCGTTTGACGAGTTCCAGCGTCACGTTGCCCATTTCGCTGACGTCGTACATGCCAGATACCCCCCCGCCGCCATCCAGGTCGGCACCAATGCCGACGTGCTCAACGCCCACCAGTTTTACGACGTGGTCGATGTGGTCCGCCACTTGTTGAAGCGTGGCCAGCTCCGGCGGATACTGGCGATTGATTTCCGTAAATTCGGCGTACCTCCGTTGGCTGTCTGCTTCGGAGAGGGAGGATTGGTCGCCGTATTTCTCCCTCAGTGCCTTGATGGCCGCCTCCCGCTCCGGGTTGGGTTTGGCCTTGATCAAATAGCCGCTCAGCATATTCATCTGAATCACGCCGCCGTGTTTGGCCAGTACCCGGATCATGTCGTCGGTCATGTTTCGCGGATGATCACTCAGCGCCCGGGTTGAGGAGTGGGAAGCAATAACCGGGGCTTTGGAAACGCGGATGGCATCGTAGAAAGTGGAATCGGAGACGTGGGAGATATCCACCATCATGCCGAGCCGGTTCATTTCCGCCACCACTTGCTCCCCGAAGGCACTCAGCCCATTGTGTTCCGGCCCGTTCGGATCGGTAGCGGAATCGCTAATGTCGTTGTTGGAGGTGTGGGATAGCGTCACGTAACGGGCTCCCAGATCATAATACGTTTGGAGAAGCGACAGGTCTTTTCCAATGGTCCAGCCGTTTTCAATGCCAATGAAAACGGCCCTTTTGCCCCGCTTTACGATTCTTCGGGCCTCTTTGGGGGTGGTTGCCAACTCGGCCAGGGTCGGATGGCTGGCAACCGAACTACGGATGATATCGAAGAGTTTCAAAGCCTTCTCCCTGGCCTGGACGTACCCTTCCGGCGTGCGGGGCCCCTGTCCCAGGTACACGGCAAAAAACATGGCATCCAGCCCTCCTTGTTTCATGCGGGGAAAGTCAATCCGGGATCCGGTTTCGCGGGCATCGTGGCGTTGCGAAAGATCGAAATCGGCGTGGGATACCATGTAGGTGGGTACGTCGCCGTGGGTATCGACGGTCAGGGCTTTCTCGTGAATTTTCCGGGCCTGCCGACGAAGGGCATCCTCGTCGGCGGATTGCCCAAAACACAAAGACACGCAACTGACGAATGTGAAACAACTACCAACGAAGGCCGGGCGAAACATTTGATGGATCAGTGATAAATGGGTGAAAAATTCTCCGTCCGCCGTCGGGCGGACGGAGTAAGGTTAAAACGGAAGACTCTACTGCGCCCACCAGAGTTTGAACGTCTTGTCGTTGGTGCGGCCCTGGCGGGCGAGGGCTTCCGCAAAGCTCACCTTGTTGAGCGACCCTTCCGAAGCAGGATACGGCAAGCGCGGAGGAATCACCCCGTTGTTGTAGTTGGTTGCCGGAACCATCAGCTATAACGCATGACTGTTTACCGGCAGGTTTCCGCGTTCCTCGCGCTCGGGCGTCAGCGAGCGGAGCAAACGGTAGGTTTTGCGCGTAGCCCAGGTTCGTCACCTGGGCAACCCCGTTTGGTCCCTTCACAACCGCTGGCTGCCCGTTCAGTCCTACCGCTTGCCTTTCAGCATTCCCGGCGAGTTCCACTTGACGACGTGGTAGGTGGCCGGCGTGGTCCCGACGTTGCGGATGCCGTGCAACTGGTTGGACGCCTGGAAGATCACCGAGCCCGGCCC
>JACMKY010000500.1 GCA_014379925.1 Cytophagales bacterium
AACCAATTGCCCGTGTAATTGACGGACAGGTGCTTGCCAGCGAGCGCGTTGAAAGCGGGCATGAACAGTTCGACTAACAGCACCGATAACCCCAGCGCCAGCACCGAAAGCAGCAGCGATTCGCCCAGAAATTGCCAAACCAGTTGAAAACGCGCCGCTCCCACCACTTTCCGCACCCCCACTTCCCGCGCCCGGTCCTGCGCGCGGGCGGTAGCCAGGTTCATAAAGTTGATGCAGGCAATGGCGATGATGAAAAAGGCCAGCACGCTGAACAGGTAAAGGTACGCCACGTCGTTGATGCTTCCGTTTTCCCCGCCGTAACTGCGGTCCAGGTGAATGTTGAGCAAGGGCTGCAGGTGCGCCACGGGCGGCGGGTCGTTGCCAAGTTCGTCGGCAGCCAGGTGGCGCCGGATGAAGCCGGCCATTTTCCGATCCAGGTCCGCTCCCGACGCGTTCGGACGGGTTTCTACGTAGGTGTAGTAGCCGTAGGCCCACCAGTTGGTTGCATCTCCCCGCAACAATTCGAACGAAACCAGGAAGTTGGGGCGAACCTGGGTGTTGTGGGGAAGGTCGGCCAGCACCCCCGTTACTTTAAACTGATAAGTACTGTCCAACTCCACGCGCAGTATCTTGCCCAACGCGTCGGCACGGCCGAAGTAGCGCTCGGCCAGTTCGCGGCTGATCACGATGGAGGAAGGATCCCGGAGCGCCGTTTTGGGATCGCCGGTCAGGAGGGGGAACGTGAATACGTCGAACACGTTGGGATCGGCGTAGTAGCCGTCCGATTCGTAAAGCTTCTTTTCCCCGTGCACGAACAGGTTGCGCTGGCCCGCCCGGTTGAACCGGACTGCCTGCCGGATTTCCGGGTAGTCCTGCACCAAGGCCGCGGCCAACGGCGGCGGGGTGACGGCAATGCGGTCGACTTCCCCGTTTTGGTGGTGTTCGGACGTTACCCGGTAAATCCGGTCCGCTTTCCGGTGGAAAGATTCGAAGCTCAGTTCATCCTGCACGTAGAGGCAAAGCAGCAGGCAGCAGGCAATGCCGACCCCCAAACCGGCCACGTTGATGAAGGAATACGCCCGGTGTCGCAGCAGGTTGCGGCAAGCGACTTTGAAGTAGTTCCGTAGCATTTTTTAATTACCAATGGTCATGGTGAGCGAAGCGGTCCGCCGCTGCGGTCGAACCACAATGATCAATTTCCCCCGAAGGGATCAATACCGTTGTTCACCGGTTTTTCAGCAAGTAAGTGGAAAAGCTCCTTCCATCCACTTTGGCGTATTTGAAATCCTCGCTGCCCTTGAAAGTGATGCCCGACAGTTGCGGCGGTCCGGAGAATTCGGTGTACTTGAAATCCGCGAAGCTGGCAAACGTGGCCCGCTCGAAGTTCGCCCCGGACGAGAACTTGGTGTACTTGAAAACCGCTTCCCGCTCGAAGGTGGCCCCGCTGAAATCCACGCCCCGCGGAAACTTGACGTATTTGAAATCGGCCCCGTTGGTGAATTTCGCGCCGCCGAAGTCGGGACTGGTCGAGAATTCGGCGTACTTGAACGAGGCGTCCTCCCCGAAACGGCTGCCCCGGAAGGAGATTTCCTTTTCAAAGCGGGAATACTTGAAGGCGCTCGCCCGCTCGAACGTACAATTCACGAACTGCACCGCCTGCTCAAAGTCCGCTTGGTAGGTGGCATTTTCTCCCTCCTTGGCGTAGTAGGCCAGCACGTCGCCGCGGAAAGTGCAGTTGGTAAATTGCAGAGGCGACTCCACCGTACTGACATAGTTCCGCTGGGAGCCGGGCCAGATGCTACTCACCGCTTTCTTCAATCGCTTGTTTTGAAGCTGGGTCAGGTCCAGGTCACCAACCACTTCGGCGTTCTGGTAATTCACCGTTTTCCCCTGGTCGATCTGCCGGATGATGTCCTGGGCATCGATTCGATTCTGGGCAAAAGCCAGGACAGGAAACAGGAAGAGAAGGAAGAAGTTGGCTGACTTTTTCACGGTAGGGAAGTTTTGGTTAATGGATGATTCATTCGATAATCGACTCGATTGTTTTGTATCTTTGACCGGTATCCTTACCAAACATCATTGCTGTGTACCGGGAAATACTGATTCCTACCGATACCAAGCTGACCATCGAGTTGCCCAGCGAATGGGTTGGCAAACCGATCGAAGTGCTGGCTTTTGCCATCGAACTCAACCAACCGGAAATGGCGCAGTCACCCGAAGCATTTGAGTTCTGGAAGCAGCACAGCATTGACCTGAGCGGTTTTAGATTCAACCGCGACGATGCCAACGAACGCTAATTTTTTCGTGGATTCCAACGTCGTTCTGTACGCCTTGGACAAGGCTACCTAATTATTGCTTCCGCCCTCCAAAGCCGCTGCACCATTCTTTATTCGGAAGACCTTCAACACGGTCAGGTAATAGAAAGTCATTGACTATCTTCAATCCGTTTATTTGACCCAGGCGACCAAAACGGCCTCCTTACTCCGTCCGCAGCGATTTCACCGGGTTGGTCAACGCCGCCTTGATGGCCTGGAAGCTCACCGTCAGCAGGGCAATGAGCAGCGCCGCGCCGCCGGCCAGGCCGAAGAGCCACCAGTGCAGGGGGGTGCGGTAGGTATAATCTTCCAGCCATTTGCCCATGGCCCACCACGCCACCGGAAAGGCAACCAGACAGGCAATGGCCACCAGCCGGATAAAGTCTTTTGACAGCAAACCGGCCAGGTTCAGCGCCGAGGCCCCCAGCACCTTGCGGATGCCGATTTCCTTGGTCCGGCGTTCGGCGGTGTAGGCGGCCAAGCCAAACAAGCCCAGGCAGGAAATAAAAACGGCCAGCAGGGCGAACACCGCCGCCAGTTTCCCGATCAGCAGTTCATTCCTGAAATACCGGTCAAACTCCTCGTCCACGAATTTGTATTCGAAAGGATAGCCCGGATTGTTGGTTTTCACCACGGCCGCCACCTTCGCCAAGGCAGTCCGGAGGTCGACGCCGGGTTTGAACCGGACGGTTAGGTGACCGTTTCCTTCCGGATTGCAGAACAGGATCAGGGGAATGCTGTTGGTATACATGTTGTTGTAACTGAAATCCTTGATTACGCCCACGATATTGAATTGGGCGCCGTCATCGTCGGTCAGGAGGTTTCCTACCACCCGGTCCAGGGCGACATTTTTCGCTGCCCCGTCCCGGGCGATGAGTTGGGCGAGCGTTTCGTTGATGATCACGTGGTTGCTGTCGGCGGCGGCGTTGGGGTAAAAATCCCGGCCGGCCCGCAGTTGCATGCCCATTGTGGTCAGGTATTCGGGCGAAACGCCTTCCTGGGTGATCAACACCTCCCGGGTGGGATCTTTGCCCGGCCAGGCCCATCCCGAGCCGTTGCTGCCCAGTTCCAACACGGTGCTGTTGCTCGTCGCCGCGTTCTCCACCACGCCGGTAGCGAGCAGGTCACTTTTGACGGCTGAAAAGTGATCGGCCAGGTTTCCCCGCAAATCCAGGTAAATGAGGTTTTGCCGGTCGTAACCCAGCGGCCGGTCCTTGACGTGCTGCACCTGCTGGTAAACGATTCCCGTGCCGATCATCAGGACCATCGACACGGCAAACTGGGCAACGACCAATCCCTTCCGGACGAAGCCGGCCCCCGCGTTGGTCTTGATCCGCAAGCCC
>JACMKY010000501.1 GCA_014379925.1 Cytophagales bacterium
GACCAATCGTTTTCCGCGTTGGTAGGCTTCGGCGATCAGAAAGCCGCCCGCACTCCAGGTGCAGTATTGCACCCCAATGGGTGACCGCGTGGTGCCGTGGAAGTTCTCGTAGAAGCCCCATTCCTCCCCGTCGGCATTTTGCTGATTTGCCTCCCTGAGGGAACGCAGCAGTAGGTTGGCCATTTCCGGTTCCCGGTGATGCACCAGGGCGGCTCCCAGCCAGCCGTTCCACACCGGCCACAACCCCCCGTTGTGAAATTCGTGGGGAATATTACGGAACTCGTAGGCATAATTGTCGGCCAGCTCACCCATCAGGAAATCCCCGTACCCGATGGCCGGATCGAAGGAAGGCAGCAGGAAGGCGCGTTCGGACAGTTGGCGGCGCAGGTAGGCGAGCAGGGTCGCGTTCTGCGCGGCGGTTCCCACGCCCAGCAACAACGCCAGGGCGTTGGCCACCAGGTCGAACTGCGAATACACCTGGGCCGGGTTGAAGCCCATGAGCCAGAAATCGCCCGGTGCTTTTTTGAGCTGATGAACCAGGTTGGGCGCGTACAACTGGGCGGCATCCCGCTGGGCGGCATCCGTCTCCCCGTTCCAGTAGTTCCGGGCGATTGTCTTTCGAATGAGGCCGGCTTTCTCCGACCAATCCGTCCGTCCGTAGTGGCGGCCGGCCAGTTCCAGCGCCCAGACCCGCAGCAACTGATCGTAGAGCACGTAGCCGTGTTGCACGTATTCGTCGGCCCAGTTTCCGCTTTGCGGTACGTAGAGCAGGTGTTTGCCGTTGAATTCCCAGGCATCCATCACCGCCAGCGCTTTTTCCACGTTCGTTCGGTAGACTTCGGGCAATTCGTCCCCGTTGGCGTAGGCGGCGTACTGCATCAACCCGATCACCGCCCAGCTCACGTTGTCCACCCGGCCGCAGTTGCCGCCGTAGCTGGCCGCGTGCGTTTGCGGGTCCACGTTCGAAGGAAAGAACCCCGTCGCGTGCTGGTGCGAGAAAACGGTCGTGAGCGTGGCGCGGAACGTTCGAATGAGCGGTTCGTCGCCGCTCAGCAAAGCCGCCAGCCCGGTAATTACCCCGTCGCGGGTCCAGACCCGCCGGTAGTTGGTGACGGCATTCACGCTGGCCACGAAACCATCCGGGGTGGCGGCGTGGCGCAACAACGCCACGCTGCGTTGACGGGCCTCCGAGAAATCAGTTGAAGCCATGAGAGTTAATGAGTCGATGAGTTTATGAGTTGAAAGTCAGATGAATAAGTAGGTAGTTAAGTTCGTCACTCATCCAACTCATACTATCCGATTGCTAAATTTTATCTTCCCCTTTTTACTCATAGACTCCCTTACTCATAAACTCATAAACTTTCCTTTCGACTTGTCCCCACGAACAGCACGCTGGCGGCGGCGGCCAGCAGGAGGGCACCGGCCAACCGGATCACGTTTTCGGGACGGGAGTTGAGCAGGTGGGTATATACCCACGAAAAAGTCAGCGTTTGCAGCAGCATCGGGATCACGATGAACATGTTGAAGATGCCCATGTACACCCCGGTTCGCTCCTTGGGAATGCTGCCCGCCAGCATCACGTAGGGCGTGCCCATCATGCTGGCCCAGCCGATTCCCAGGCCAATCATCGGGAATATGAGCAGGTTGGCGTCGTGGAGGAAAGGCAAGGCCAGCAAGCCGGCCCCGGCCAGGGCCAGACTGCCCATGTGGACGAGCTTGGGTCCGGCCTTCCGGGCCAGGGCGGCCAGCAGGAAAGCGCTGCAGAAGGTGACGATGTTGTAGGTGCCGTTGACCCGCCCCGTCAGCAGTTGCGCCTGGCTGAAGCCGGTTGATCCCTGGTCGGCCGTGCCGAAGATGGTGCTGGCCAGGCAGAGGGTGATGTATTGCCAGTAGCAGAACATGGCGTACCAGGTAAAGAGCATCATCAGGGCCAGTTGCCGCATGGTCAGGGGCATGTGTCGGATGGCATCGGCAATTTCCCGGAACGTGTGGCCCAATCCCTTCGGCTTGCTTTTGATGTCGTCGATTTCCGCTTCGCTCAACGGGTGTTCCTTGGTGGTGAGCACCGAATACAGGACCGCGCTGATGGAGGCCACGGCACCGATGATGAAGGCGGCGTAGGTGGTGTAGGTGATGTTGTTGGTGCTGCGCGCGTTCGGATCCACCAGGCTCAGGTACACCAGCACCGACGGGGTGAAGTTGGCCAGCGTGATGCCCAACCCGGTGAAAAAGCTCTGGGTCAGGAAACCGATCGAGTGCTGCTCCGGGCGAAGCTTGTCGCTGATGAAAGCCCGGTAGGGCTCCATCGTGATGTTGTTGGCGGCGTCCAGGATCCACAGCAACCCGGCCGCCATCCAGAGCGCGCTGCTGAAGGGCATGGCAAACAGGCAAACGCTGCAAATGACGGCCCCGACCAGGAAGTACGGGGTTCGGCGGCCCCACCGGCTGAGGGTGCGGTCGCTCATCGCCCCGATGATGGGCTGAACCAGGAGGCCGGTCATGGGGCCGGCCAGCCACAGGAAGGGAAGCGTGTCGGGGTCGGCGCCCAAATACGAATAGATGGGGCTCATGTTGGTTTGCTGGAGGCCGAAGCTGTACTGGATGCCGAAGAACCCGAAATTCATGTTGAGGATCTGCCAGAAGGCGAGCCGGGGCTTGGGCAAGGACACCGGCGGTTTGCCGGCCGCCGACGTAACCGGGTCTTTCGGGGTGGTTTCTAGCATCGGGCTGAATAGTTTTGGTTGATGAAGGTTTTTACCTCCCCCTAATCCCTCCTACAATTGGGAGGGAGAGGGCCGGGTATTGATCACCATTGCTGGCTACCAAGGCAAAGGCGTACCGCAAAGCAACCCGCCAAGTAGCAGAAAAATCCCGGTACCCGCAAGGGTTTCGTTCGTTTTTCCCGGGAAAGAATCCGCCTTGATGGTTGATAGTCCAGCAAGGTCTCGTTCATTTTCCCCGGAAAATGCCCCGTTTTTAAAGCGTAAAACGGAGGCATCCAGCTCCGTAATTCCCGCTTGACAGGCGTTCGGATCGGAGCCCAGGGAAACGGTGAAGTCGGCTTTGGGCGCAATCACGCTTGTTGCGTTATCCGACGGGGCAACGGCGACCGATCTTCCCGTGGATAACTCCCACGTTGGTGGTGGTTTTGTGGGTTAGGCTTACTGGCTATTCGCTGGTAGGTAAGGGACCAGGATTGTGGTGTCTCAGGTAATTATTTACAATGCTTACTGCTTTACCAACGCCGTTTTCTGCCTTCAGTTTCTTACCTAATTTTGATGCTTGAGCGATAACTTTTTGGTCCAAGGCTGATTTTATGGCGTTGGCTAATTTTTCGGCGCTTAAATTTTTTCTAAAGACGGGTTGTGGGCCCACCCCAAGTTCGTACACCCGTCTACCCCAGGCCGGTTGATCCGCCGAATGGGGAATAATGACGGTGGGTTTACCGGCGTGAAGACCGGCGGCGGTAGTGCCCGCCCCTCCGTGGTGAACAACCGCCGCCATTCGGGGGAAGAGCCAGGAATGGGGAGCACTTTCGAGTAAAAAAACGGTTGAAGGCAAAGCATCATTCGCGGGAAGGCGGTTCCAGCCCAAGGCAATTACCGCCCGCTGTTTGGCAAGCGCCAAGGCTTCCAGGACGGTGCCAATGGTTTCCCTGAAGGTAGAAAGGTCTTTTATACTCCCGAATCCTACGTAAACGGGTGGAACGCCGGACTCGATGAAATCCACCAGATCGGCCGGGGGTGTCCAGTTCGGTTCGCTTTCTAAAATCCAGTTGCCCGTTACTTCAACATTGGCTTCCCAATCTTTGGGTTTGGGAAATAATTCCTCGCTGTATCCGTAGATGACGGGCATTCCGCTCGAAACTTGCAACTTGGTTGGTGGTACCCGCGTCACTACCTTGGGTTTGGCTTTGTTTTCCCAAAACGCTTTCAGTGCCGATCGGGAGAGGAACCAAAAAGCCCGTTCGAAAATAAAATGGGTGGCTAAATTGTACAGTTTCCCCAGGCGGGGTCCGTTGTAAAACAGAATGGATGGATACGCTTTGGTAGCACTCACCGGAAATGGACTGGCCATCAGGCTGGGAATTTTCAACTCCTTGGCAATAAAGTAGCCATTTGGCATCCCGGGATGATAGATAATGGCATCCGCATCCAGGCAAGCTTGCCATACCTCTTCCTGAATGGCTACCATCATTTTCTTTAATTTTCTTGATCCACTCAGGTGACTCCGAAAAAATTTGATTGGATTATCGCCTTTTGTCATTTCCTGCATTTCCTGCTCTTCCATCATTTTCTGAATGTCCACATTCAGCGCGTAGTACGCGAGTCCGAAACTTTTAACGAATTCCTCGTCGTTTTTTGAAGAAATTAACAAAACGTCGTAACCCGCATTCTTTAATCCCAAAGCGAGCGCAACGAAGGGTTGCAGATCACCCCGGGTACCCAACGTCATAATGGCTATCTTCATGCTCGGTTACCTCGGAAGACACGTTAGCTCGTACCTGATTTCTCAACTATTTTTTACTCTTGATCAGCGCGGCCACTTTTGCAAGGGTTGTACTTTTTGGGTCGCCTTCTTTTCCGCGTTTTCGGGCACGAGCAATACCGTGAGTGCCCCCTTCGTGGACGGCATCTTTACTTCAAAGCCCACCAGCACGGTGCCCGGATTGGGGGCGTCGTAGTCGTGCGTCGGATCGGTGGGCCAGGTTCTCAGGGTGGCGTTGGCCGGTTCCCGAACCCGGAGAATCAGCTTTTTCCCGTCTTTGGTGAGCTCCGCCCGGTCTTTGCCGGTGATCTTCACCGTCGCCGCCGTTAACAGCGTCCAGCGCACCGTCGTGGCGGCGGGCAGCGTCTCAACTTCATCCCGGACCACCACGTATTCTCCGGCCACAATGGCGACTCCCCGGTTGGCTTTCAACAAAGCGCCCTGGTACACCTCCGTCACGTCGGTGGTCGCGTTGACGAAGGAAGCCTGGTCCGAAAAACCGGTAATGGGGGCGTAGCCGGCCACTTTTTGCAGCTCGTCGTTCACGGTAAGGGTGTTGTGCACCCGGTTGCTGTAACGGAATACCTGCCAGCGTTGGGAATCCTGATTCCGGTCCCACAGCTTCACCCCTTTGGACTCCAGCGAGTTGTAATCCTGCATACCAAAATCCATGGCCCACCGCACGCCGTTGGCTTCCATGACGAACGAGCCGACGTCCATGTGCGCGTGGTTGACGGAAGGCGAGCCGCCCTTCAGGCCCACGTAGATGGCATTCGGATCGGACCAGGAGGAGCGCAGGAGCGCCACCGGGGTTTTGCCTCCCCCCACCCACACCCTGGATTCGGGTTCGGTAATGGCGTCCATCCCCATCCCGCCCCCCCAGACCAGGAGGGCCGGCAGCAGCCGGTTCCGAAGGTGCGCGCCCGGTTCGTCGTCCATCAAACGCCGCCGCTCCACCCACAACAAGGAAGGGTTCTTCAACTTGCCGGCAAACCAGAACATGGCCGGTTGCAGCCCGCCGCCCAGCCCGGAATCGGAGTAATTGAAGCAATCGCCCGAGGGCCCCGTCATGTTTTCCAGGTACGCCGCCGTTTTCAGGAACCCGGGTTTGTCGGTCAACCCGAAATCGTTGCCGAACGCTTTTTCCAGGGCACTGATGAGCATGACGTTGAAACTGGTTCCGTAGCCCCAGTATCCGTACCCTTCCGGGTAAGCCCCGTCCGGACCGTAATCTTCCATGGGCAGCCCGATGGTTTCCAGGGCCCGGTTGATGATTTTGCGGGCCAGTTCCGGCTGATCTTCGTAGATGGCCATCGCCCCGTAGGTCATCCCGGCGTTGCAGACCTGGTTCCAGTTGTGGCTGGCCTTTAACCAGTTGTTGTGGGTGGAGTCGAGCGAAGGGGCCAGCCCTTTTTTCAGGATCGCCTCCCGGATGACGAACCGTGACTTTTCGGGCAAGGCGTCGTAAAGCCAGTCGTAGCCAATGGCCACGGCCATGGTCATTTCGGCCACGTCCAGGAAGTGCGACGGATTCCAATCGCGGAAAGCCGCCACGGCCAGCAACTCCCGTTCGGCCCGGGTCAGGTATTTTTCCTCCCGGGTCAGGCGCCAGGCGTAGGAGAGATAAAATACCCGGCGCAGGCATTCCCGGGATTTGTCCAGCAGCCGGCGACCGGTTTGAATTCTTTCCACCGGCGCCACCGCCAGCAGCCGGTCGCATTCGGCCAGTACGGCCCGGTGCAGTTTTCCCCACGTCTCATCCGATCCGGTGGTTTGCCGGATGGCTTCCTCCTCACCCTTCAACAACAGGATCCGCGGGTGGCCGGGAAGTTTCGCCGCCCCCAACTGATCAACCTGCGCCGTTGCCGAAGCGGTTATCAGGAGCAGGGACGCAACTGCAATGAAGGAGTGGGTTTTCATACGAAAAGGGTGGTTGGTCGGGGCGGAATTGGCGGATTTGGTTGTGGCCTGGGCCGCTCGATGCGGCAGGTCATCGTTTTCGTGGCGTTGCTGACCACCCGTAGGTGGCGCCGTCGCTGGTCTTTACGGAAGTCCCCCAATTTATACCAGTATCAAGTAGTCAGTAGTCAGCAAGTAAAATGCTGTCTTCCAGTTTTTTAAGATTGTACTACTGCGTCATTGGAATTTCGTCTTGGTGTTAATGCCGACTTGGATGCAGCGTATATTTCTGCGGGATTGGAGCTGAAAGAAAAAGGCAAGTGTCTTAACAATACTACAAAGAAAAACCAACTGCTGGCCGGCCGTGGCAAATTATTGCTTTTGCAGGGGGCTTTTTAACGGTACAATCTAAAAGTCCAGGGGTTTGATGGAGCATCGGCGTTGCCGCCGCAACCCGGCGATGGCAACGGTTTCGGGTGTTGCGGGCGGGGCTTGATGGGGTATGCTTTCGGAAAAGCGATCCTTGCCGGCGATGCATTCAAAACGCCCTTGTTGCTGGCAAGTTCGGGTCTGGTGGGGGCGGATGCGCTTTTCAACGCTTCGGTAAACAAAAGTCTCTACGAAGCCAATGGGCATTACAACGGCAGAAAACCAGGCTTTCTGCTGCATCCTGCCCATACCGGCACTGGATTGGCGATGGAATTTTAGAAACTTCGCTCGGCAATCCTGCGTTTGGTCTGACCATTCGATCCGCCCGTGCTTGGTGGCAAATTCACGGTAACGCTTTAACCTTTGTTTAGTTTATGAAGTTTCGAAGAAGTTTCGTCGGTGTTTGTGTGAATAATTGGCTCTTTAGTATCCGCTTTGTGAACAAATCTTTAAATCAATCAATACCGCCAACAAATGAGCCGAACCCTGGGTATATCCGCTGTGTAACTTTTCACTTAATAAAAAATCCCATGAACATCGTAGAGACCGCCGTTGCTAACGGCTCATTCAAAACATTGGTAGCCGCCGTAACCGCTGCCGAACTGGCAGGAACTTTGAGCGGTAAAGGGCCTTTTACCGTTTTTGCTCCGCTTGATGAGGCTTTTGCAGCATTGCCGGCTGGTACCGTAGAATCCCTGGTAAAACCGGAAAGCAAAGAAAAATTACAAGGCATTCTTACCTACCACGTGGTAGCCGGCAAAGTAATGTCTACTGATTTATCCGACGGAATGGTAGCCAAAACGGTGAATGGTGCCGAAATTACTGTCCATCTGAAAGGCGGTAAAGTGATGATTAATGATGCCGAGGTGGTAATGCCAGACGTAGAAACTGACAACGGCGTAATTCACGTTATCAACAAAGTCATTATGCCTGCTTAGTAATTTTGCCCACTTACGGATGAAAAACCTTGCTTCGGCGAGGTTTTTTTATGAGGAAACCGGTGAAATTATTAAGAATTTATTTAAAAGCAGAGGGAAAAAGTTGACCAAATCGTTTTGCTCGGAGCAAAAGCCCGGAAAGGGTCATTCAACAAAGAATATTTTTATCGCATTGGTTATGAACACCTAAAATAACAATTCCGAAAAATGCCGCTACCATAATCAAAACGGTACTGAGTAAGCCATCCACTTCAAATGAAAATTTCCGGAGCACTGTTGAAATGATAACCCCTGAATTTCGACAAATCCATTACTTGGTAACCGACACCCAATCCCCGGATTTTAATTTTTTTACCAATGGCTCAGTGGTAGAAAAATGAGTGCTTATTGAATGACTGAAAAAAAGCAGGTCCTGCCTACGCCAACCAAGTTGGCGGCCGTGCTTTCCGGAAGTGGTTCGGGACGGCAAAAACCACGGGCACCGCACCCCCGCCAGGATCGGGGAACTTCGGGTTGGACCGGTACTTCCGGCTGGATTTATTGGCGATTTTTCTTAATCTTGTGGAGAAAAGGCGCTGAGAAATAAGACAAGGGATGAATGCACTGATTTTCAAAACGGACCGGCCGGCCGGCGTCCGCTTTTCGGGCGCAAACCGAACGGTCGGGCGGACCCTGGTGGCCCTGCTGTTGGCCGGACTGAGCGCTTGCAACGGGCTGCGAACCAACGGATCGGATGAGCCTTCCGGCCGGGCCAAACGGATGCGGGTCGTGGTGGGGGAAATCCGGGAAATCGGGCTGCCCAGCCGCGGGGACACCACCTTGCAGTTGGTCGGTACCTCCGAAAACCAGGAGATCGTGGAGGTGTCGCGGCGGGAACTGGCCTCGGAAGACGGCGAGCCGGGAAAGACGGCCCCGGCGGTTTTTCTGGTGAAAGGCGTCACCAACGGCACCGCCAAGGTGGTCTTCTCCGAGAAACGAACCGGCGAGGAAGGACCCGGCCGCATCCGCAAAACCTACCTCGTGGAAGTGGTCAGTCAGTAAGTAGTCGTAAGGCATAAGCAGGACAAAAAACGATCAATCAAACAGTTTGAGCAGGAAGTGTCGATGGGCTTTTAGCTGCCTGCTTTGGTTATGCGTGCTGAGTGATGGATTGTGTTACCACCCGTGACTTAAGCACTATATGATAAATAAACGGCACTTCAGGTTATCTTTGCCAAATGCGCTACATTGAGCTAACCTCAACCGAAGAACTCACTTTGCAAGAGGCAGTGCGTAACCACCCCAATGCCCTGTTTCGCCAGCGGAGTCAAGCCCTGTTGTTGAGCCACCGAAACTACGGGGTGCCCGAACTAGCCCGTCTCTATCAAGTGCGCACGCGTACCCTCTACGAATGGTTTTCTCGTTGGCAATCAATAGGTTTGGTTGGCTTGCGTATCACTAAGGGACGCGGCCGCAAGCCAATTTTGCTCCCCGAGCACATTCCTTTGGTTGTTGACGCCTTAAGGCTGGATTGCCAGAATCTCCAACAAGCCAGTGTTGAGGTAAGCCAGCAAGTGGGTGCCCTGGTGAGCAAGGGCCAAGTAAAACGTTTTTTAAAAAGCTCGGCTACCGTTGGCGACGGCTACGGAAATGGCTCAAAGACAAGCAAAACCCGCTAGAATATGCCCACAAACAAGCCCAATTGCTGGCTTGGTTGCAGATTGCCGCCCAACAGCCCAAATTCCAAGTGGTTTTTGCTGACCAGAGCGGCTTTAGTTTGACGCCCAGCGTACCCTACGGTTGGCAGGCCAAAGGCGAGCGCGTTGCCCTACCGACGGCCAGGAGCCAAAGAGAATCCGTGTTTGGCTTGTTAACTCACCACAATCAACTCGCTACCTACTGCACTGACCAGAAAATAAATAGCGCCTTTCTGATCGAGTCAATTGACAAGTTCGTTGAAAATCAGATAGATAAAGTAACTTTGTTGATCTTGGATAACGCCCCTATTCATAGATCTAACGCTTTCAAAGCCGCCGCTCAACGATGGGAAGCAAAAGGATTATTACTCTGGTATTTACCCACTTACAGTCCCCATCTGAATCGAATCGAGCGCCTGTGGCTGAGAATGAAGTACAGTTGGCTCAAGGCGGCCGACTACGTAAATAGACAAACCCTGCAAGAGGCATTAAAGCGTATATTTGACCAATTCGGAAGCCGTTACACCATTCAGTTCAAACAAGAGGAAGTGTCGAGCAATTCTACTTAGGTGCTTACGGGTAAGAGTTACAATGTGAATGGAACGTATGTGTATTATACTATTGAAGATGGTTCTAGAATAAGACGCATATTACCTCACAGGCCAACCTGGAGGTTATTGAATGACAGTATACTTATAGATGGTAATGGAGTTAATTTAAAAATAGAATACATAAATGAAGATATATTAGTATTAAACAATATCAGTATTAGAGAAACTGTGGTTTACCTGAAATCAAATGATCAAATTACCAAACCTACCGCTGATACTACCGACCACTCGATGGATATGTAGCTTGGTAGCCGATTCACCGAGCAGCGCGAAACGCGGGAGAAATTAGATTGCATTCGATGCGTGCCGGCTTTTGGTGATCACAACTACACAAA
>JACMKY010000063.1 GCA_014379925.1 Cytophagales bacterium
CTGGGGCGGGAATTGTCCCGGCAGCCGATCCGCGTGCGCAAAGGGCCCAACGAGGTAATGGTGAATTCGGTGGCGCTCCTGCCAACGGGCGTGTACCTGGTACGGGTGATTGCCGACGACCGCTCCGGTGCCAACGAAACCTGGCTCTTCCGGGTGATGGTGCAATGACCGATGGCGGTGAGCAGCGGTTGGCGTTCATGGATTGGAGACGGTTTCCCAATCAGTGAACGCCAACCGCTGCTAAACTACTGGCCACCCGAATGGCTTTGTAATCAACCGTTGGCTTTTCACGCCGATGGAAATGTAAAACTGCCGATTGTGTTTCGGGGTTGAAAACACTACGCACGGATGGCCATTGGTCGCCCATTCCCAAATCCGGTATTTGCGAAGGAACCGAGTCGGGTACCGCGGCCGGCTTTGTCAAGGGCCAGCGTTTCCAGGGGGCCGGCGTTTGGTGCGTAAAGGGTTGGTTCAACGAAGCGTGGGCTTGAACCGATGTTTGGTTTCCCTTGGTCAAACCAGACGCAGACCCGAAAGATTCGTTGCCCAGCATTTCCGGTGCGTTCCTTTCCCGGATAGGCATTTACCCTCACTAAGCCAGGGTTTACGCCGGCCAGGTGATTTTTTCTTTAATCCTTACCCCCCTGTTTCATTTTCACCGGCCCCCGGCCGCTGCCGGGCACGGACCCTTACCGATTGCGACCGGGAGACACGGACGGGCCGTTCGGGCACGGCCGCGTTATCGCCCCGACCAGTCCGGAAGAGAACGACGCTTGGCGGTTGACTCCCAACCCGGTAGCGAGGGACGAACGGGCTTACCTGCAAATTTTCAGCACCGGGTATCGGCAATACCACGTATCGATTTACGACCTGCGGGGACGGGAATTGTCGTGGCGGGTGAGGAAGGTGGAAAAAGAGTTGAACAATCTGGCCGTTAACGAAAACCTGATCCTGGCGTCGGGCGTCTGCGTTGTCCAGGTGTGTTCCGCGGACGGTACCGGTTGAGATGACCGCCGGGAATTCCGGCTGGTCGCGTATTGATTCCCGGTGCGCCGGGCAACCCATCGGCGGATGGATCGCATCCCACTTTGGAGGCGGGGGGGATGCGCTTTTGGTTTTTCTTGCCGAACCGGTCGGGAGCACTAAAATAAATTCGCGGCGGAAGTATTGGATATCAGTGCCGATTGTGTAGTTTCCGTACGCTAAACGGAACAAATCATTGCTCCACTGCCCGGTTCAGTGTTTTGTCGAAGGATTTTTTCACTGAATTTCAATCAATATGCAGGAAAAACACCTCACCGAACGAGAAAGGGAAGACATCCGGATCGTGATGGAGGCTACCCAAAGGCTGCTGCCACTCTACGAGCTGCTTACTGCTGCCGAGGAACTCAATGAGGAGGAGCAGGCGATGTTGGAGCAAATCCGGCAGACTTTCCAGGAGGTGCTGGCCTACTCCGGCCTGATGATGGAACAAATTCAGGCCTTGCAGTTTGAAAACGCGCTGGACACCGTCCTGTCGAACCAACAGATAGCCTGCCAGAACGAGGAAAAAAACCAGGCTGCCCGGGAGGACCCGCGCCGCGCACTGGCCAACTACCGGGGCGAACCAGCCGAAGAGTAGTCGGTTTTCAACGGCCGCCAGCCGCCATTCCTCCCGCTCCAACTCCCGCGCCGTGCCCGCCGGGTTGGGTAACATCCGCCGATTCTTGCTAGTTTCGCGTTTACCCAAGCACCATGCCCCATGAAAGAGAAGTTTCGCATCGGCCCGGTGGAGGCCATCATTTCCGACGACAAGATTGAACACGATCGGGACCGGGCCGTCATTCACCGGGTGCTCGACGACGAGGAATACACGTTCGATGCCATTACCTGCCTGGCGCGCCCCGTGGAATTCTCGGTACTGAACCGCCTCTACACGCTCGACAAGCAACGCGTGATCAAGGAGTGCGAGCGGTGCAACAAGACCAAGGAGATCGCCGTGCTCTCCACCGACAACTACCACCTGATCCTCAACCCGCTCATTGAAAGACACACCTTCTTCGGTAAGAAGGAAGCCAACCGGCTGACCAACGACGTAATCGACCTTTGCATCCGCCTGGAGGTGCGTCGTCTGCGCATCACGCAATTCTGCCTCATGCAAAGCGAGTTGCCCTTCTACGATCAGTTCAAAGGAATTCTGGATGCCTTTTCTTCCCGCCACGACTCCCCCATCCAAGTGGTCTACTTCGACGTACCGGATAAGAATTTCTATCAGCTGACCATCCTATTCCGGACCTACGAAAACATGACCGCAGCGGGAAAGACTTCGGATCGATAAAAAGGAAGTAAGAGGCAGGAGGTAAGATGAGAAACGACACTGGTTGATCTTACCTCCTACCTCCTGCTTCAAATTTGCAATCCGAAATCATCGTCACCTCGGCACTTCCACGCCGTCGACAATCTGTTTGATGACGGCATCGACGGGCGTACCTTCCATTTCCTTTTCGGGCGTGAGCAGCACGCGGTGACGCAGCACCGGGGCCACCATGGCCCGGATGTCTTCGGGCGTCACGAAGTCGCGGCCCTGCACGGCGGCCAGGGCTTTGGCTCCGTTCATAATGGCCAGCGAGGCGCGGGGCGAAGCGCCCAGGAACAGCGCGGGATGCGCCCGCGTCTGGGTAACCAGGCGGGCAATGTAGCGCAACAGTTCGGCATCCGCGTGAACCGACTTGATTTGGTCGCGGTAGCCTTCGAGTTCGGCGGCGGAAAGAACGGGCCGTACGTCTTCGAGCAGCGGGTGGTTCTGGCGTTCGTGCGCCCGCGTGAGGATGCCGGCCTCTTCGTCGAGCGAGGGGTAGTTGACCTGGATCTTGAACAGGAAACGATCCAGTTGGGCTTCGGGCAGGCGGTAAGTTCCTTCCTGGTCGATCGGGTTCTGGGTGGCCAGTACCAGGAATGGTTTTTCCATCGCGTACGTGGTGCCGTCGAAGGTAATCTGCCGCTCTTCCATCACTTCGAAAAGGGCCGCCTGCGTTTTGGCCGGCGAGCGGTTGATTTCGTCGATCAGCACCAGGTTGGAAAAAATGGGACCCTTCCGGAATTCGAACTCCGCCGTTTTGGTGTTGAAGACCGACGTGCCCAGCACGTCGGAGGGCATCAGGTCGGGCGTGAACTGGATGCGCGAAAAATTCACCGACACGATGCGGGCAATTAGTTTGGCGGTGAGGGTTTTGGCTACGCCGGGCACCCCCTCGATCAGTACGTGGCCGTCGGCCAGCAGGGCAACGATGAGCAGTTCCACCAGTTGGTGCTGGCCCACGATCACCTTGCCCACCTCGGCCCTGATCCGACCCACGGCTTCGCGCAGTGGCGTCAGGTCGATGCGGCTGGAAGGCAATCCGCTGGGCGGCATTTCATTTCCCGCCACGGTGGGCGGCAACCCGGTCGGCAGGCCGTTGGGGGTGGGAGTGGGGTTGCTTTCAAACGGTTGGTTTTCCATCGCTGGGGTGCTTATTTTGCTTTCTCATAAAATCCTTCCATTTCC
>JACMKY010000502.1 GCA_014379925.1 Cytophagales bacterium
ACGCCCGGATCCAGGTTGCCAGTGGGTTCGTCGGCAAAGAGAATGAGCGGTTCGTTGAGTAGGGCACGGGCCACCACTACCCGCTGCTGTTCACCCCCCGACAACTGGTGCGGTTTCTTGTTGCCGACCGCGCCCAAGCCCACCCGCATGAGTACCTCCGCGAGGCGGTCTTTCATTTTGGCACTGCTTTGCCAGCCGGTGGCCCTCATCACGAAGGTGAGGTTTTCGGCCACATTGCGGTCGGTGAATAACTGGAAATCCTGAAAGATGATGCCCACTTTGCGGCGCAAATACGGAACCTCGGCGCGGCGGATGCCTTGCAACTCGTAACCGGCTACTTTCATGTTGCCTTCCGTGAGGGGCAAATCGGCGTAGAGCGTTTTGAGCAGCGAACTCTTGCCGCTGCCCGTCCTTCCGATCAGGAAGATGAATTCTCCCTTTTCAACCTCGAAATTCAACCCTTCCAATACCGTACGGTCTTCCTGAAAAATGGTGGCGTCCTGCACAATTACAATGGGTTCGCTGGAGAAGGGCATTTTGTGACGGGTGTTCAGTGGACGGATTGAGACCCGAAGCCGAGTAGGGGGCTACCAGTCAAGCGACCAGGCAAAAATAGGGTACATTTCGTCAATCGGCGGTATGCACTGCCGAGAAAGCGTGGAAGTTGTCCCCGTAGTGTTGCCAAGTACGCATTTCCGGACCAGGTTCTGCGTGAGCAATTCCTAAAACCGGGTCGGACAAGCAAAAGTTACCGGCGGTTATCCCTTCCGGTCCGTCGATTGGGCGGGCTCATCCGTTGGGCTGATTGCCCCGCCGGCGTTCGCTGCCTTCACCGGTCACAGGGAATGCTTTCGTGGCTGGGTGGGGCATTCTGAACCTGGTACATATTCGGCACTTCAATGTCGAAGGTCGTACCCCGGTCGAGCGATGAGTCGACGCGGATGGTGGCGTTTAGCTTGTTGAGCGTTTCCTTGACAATGTAGAGTCCCAGGCCCGAGCCGGTGCTCCGATCAGTGGCCCGGTAAAACATGTCGTAGATCCGGCCGATCTGCTTGGCGTCGATGCCGATGCCGTTGTCGTTGAAGGTGATAAAGGCTTTTTCGGGTGTTACCTCAACGGTGATGGCAATGAAGGATTGGTCCCGGTACGGATTTCGGTACTTCACCGCGTTGGAGATTAAGTTGGTGAAAATAACCGACAAGCGATTTTTGTCCGAATAAAAGGGCAGCCGTTCATCAATGGTAATGTGTTGTTCGATCAGAATGCTGGGGTCGATGTACTGCAGGTTTTCCAGCGTTTCATTGAGCGTGGCGGCGAAATTGATTCGTTCGTACTGGATTCCGGTGCGCGTGTTGCGGGAGTAATTGATGATATCGCGCACCGTTCCGTCCAACTTGTCGATGCTGCGTTCCATCAGGTGCAGGTACTGGTCCACTTCGGTGCCCTGCTTCTGCATCTTCGACAGTTTGATCAGCCCCAGTACGGACGTGAGGGGTGCGCGCAGGTTATGGGACGCACTGTAAACGAAGTGGTCGAGTTCGGCGTTGATCTTCTCCAATTCGATATTCTGCTGGATCAGTTTCTCTTCCGCCCGCTTGCGGTCGGTCATGTCGCGGCTGTTGATGATGATGTTGACGTTACCCAAGTCGTCCCGGTAGGCTTTGCCCACCGATTCCAGGTGTCGCCAGGAGCCGTCCTTGTGTTGAAATCGAAACTCCGCCGTCTGCACCAGGCCCGGATCGACCAGTTCCTTCAACAGGCTGTTCGACACGCAATGGGTGTCTTCGGGGTGGATGAAAGAAAAAATAGGCTTGTTATTCATTTCGGCCGGGGTATAGCCGAGCAGTTTTTCGATGGAGGGACTGGAGTAGGTAATGGTGTGGCTGGAGTCGAGGATGTTGACGAGGTCGGTCGAGTTTTCGATCAGCGTACGAAAGTGTTCTTCGCTCTTGCGAAGGGCTTCGATGGCCCGGTTTTTTTCCACTTCCACCTGCTTTTGTTTGAAGGTGTTTTTGATGGTGGCCGATAAGCGGCTCAGGTCGCTCTTCAGGATGTAATCATCGGCGCCCTGCTGGATGCAACGGACGGCGTACGCTTCCGAAACGGCACCCGTCACCAGGATGAACGGCGTGTGCCGCTTCTGCTCCTTGCACAATTTCAACGCCTGAATCGAGTTGAACTGGGGAAGGGTGTGGTCGGAGAGAACCAGGTCGGGAACGAAGTTTGCCAAGGCATCCACGTACGCGCTCTTGGTGTAGACCCGCTTCAGGGTAAAGGCAATCCGCGATTTCCTCAACTCCCGCTCAATCAGTTCGGCGTCGGCCTCAGTATCCTCCAGAATCAAGATTCGGAAATGTGTATTCATCGGGACGGGTTTAGACTAGTAGCTTCGTTGCAATGCAAGGAAGTAAGCACACACTGACTTCGCTGCATTGCAACGAAGTATTTGAAATGGAAAAAGGCGGCTGGCGAGCGCAAGAAAACCAGTGCTTCAGCACCGTAGTTCACGTATAAATACGTGGGGAGTGAGGTTGCTTTTCATCCGGGTCCGGATGGTCAGTTCAGCATCCTGCGGGTTGTCTGCCACGAATAGATTCTCCACCATCCACTTGTTCCTCTTCCGTTACCCAAGCGATTCTTCGCGTTCCCGACATCGACGAGCCTCATCACGTACCAATCAAAGCTAGGGACGACGAACGAAACCCGCAAACGGTGGCCCACTACTCTACTTGCGGTAAGACCGGATTGAAGTAAGAAAAAACGGTATCCGTTTATTATCCTCTGC
>JACMKY010000503.1 GCA_014379925.1 Cytophagales bacterium
AACTTGCAGAAAAAAATGGTTACCAAACAATGTTGATGAAAGGAAAAGAATATAAAGGTTATTGCTATATAAATCCAGATGGAATTAAGGCAAAAAATGACTTTGTATATTTTGTAAACTTATGCCTTGATTTTAATAAAATAGCAAAAGCGTCAAAGAAATGAGAATCAAAACAAAAAAACGCTGATTGCCCTGGCAAACGTGGCCAGTAGATTTCTGCGCAACCAGGCTATTAAGTGCGCTTCAAGAGAATCTCAGTAATTTCCGCGTCTGACTGAAACCTCCTTTCATGAGGACAAGCAATGTTATATAATTTATATTATGTTAATAAGGCAGCTAGTACGCCTACTGCCTACTGAATACTGCCCACTGCCACAATTCCGGACGCAAATTCCCGGATTGTTTGGACCCCGGACGCATTTTACCTACTTTGTCGCTCCGGAACCGGTCCACCCAACCCTCCGCCCCGCGCCCTTGGAAACCGCCAAACCCCGTGTTCTCGTGCTCGGCTGGGAATTTCCGCCCGTTCTCACCGGCGGCCTGGGAAAAGCCAGCTACGGACTAACCAAGGCCTTGAGTCCGTACGCGGACCTAACGGTTGTACTGCCCGAAAGCGGAGTGCCGCCCAGCGGGATGTCGCCCGGCCGAGCCACCAGCGCCCAATTGAGAATCCTCGGTCTGGGGTCGATTGGGCGGCACTCCGCTGGGCGCCACCCCGCCGAAGACCCCGACCCGGCGTTGCGGAAAGCGCCCTCCTACGAACCCTGGGCCCGGCAACGGTCCGTGGCGGCCGACCTGGATCCGTACCGGGTGGAAGATGCCCCCGACAGGCACTATCCGCTGGAAACCCTGCTGTACGCCCTGACCACCGACATCCGGACGTTTCCCGGGGCCTTGCTGCCCGGACGCGGGACGTCCGCCGACCCGGATCCCTACGGCCCGGACCTGCTGGGCAAGATCGCCGTCTACACCGAAGCCGTTTGCCAACTGGCCACCAGCCTCCCCTTCGACCTCATTCACGCCCACGACTGGATGACCTTTCCGGCGGGGTTGCACCTCCAGCAACGGACCGGGAAGCCGCTGGTGGTTCACCTCCATTCACTGGCAACTGACCGGATGGGCGACGGGACACCCGAAAGGAAGCAAAGCCTGGCCTACCAGATCGAGCGGGTGGCCATGGAACGGGCGGACGCGGTAATCACCGTTAGCGCGTATACCCGGGACCGGGCGGGAGAATTCTACGGAGTAGCCGCCCAAGCCATTACGCCGGTGCACAACGGGGTGGAACCGGGCGACGTTCCGCTGGGCGGCAGTCCGCCCGAACCGGCCGCTACCCCGGACAAAGCCCCGGAACGGAATGAACTGCCGCCCAAAGGCCTCCGCGCGAAGCTCGTGGTGTGGGTAGGCCGGGTTACGCACCAGAAAGGGCCGGCCAGTTTGCTGGAAACGGTTGAAAAACTGACCCGGGCCGATCCAAACGTCAAGTTCGTGGTGGCTGGCACGGGCGACCTTCTCCCCTGGCTCATCGAGGAGTCGGCCCGGCGGCGGCTGTCCGACAAAATCCTGTTCACGGGTTTCCTGAGCGGGGAAAAGGTGGCTTCCCTCCTCTCGCAAGCCGATGCCTTCTTCATGCCCTCTACCTCGGAACCGTTCGGACTGGCCGCCCTGGAAGCGGTTCAGATGGGGTTGCCTTGCGTCATTTCCCGTCAGTCGGGCGTGGCTGAGGTGCTGCCCTCCGCCCTGCTGGCCGATTATTGGGACACCGACAAGCTGGCCAATTACCTCTACGCCCTCCTGCATTACGAGGCACTCCGCAAAGAACTGGTGGAACGGGGACGCCGGGAAATCGCCCTCCTCGGCTGGGACCACGCCGCCGGAAAAGTACGGGAGGTGTACGAGCGGGTGCTGGAACCGAAAAACGGATTTTGAGTGAACTTGCTGGATAAGCACTTACCCGTAAACAAATTGCGAACTTTTCAACTGGGCGGCACTCCGCTGGGCGGCAGTCCGCTCTGACCGCAAGCCAATCCTTCAACCCCAAAAAGTTACTGTAATGTTGCATTATGTTAATCTGTAAAATCAATTCGCCCCGGCCAACCACCGACTTGCCATGACCGCCATCTGTTTCTGCTTCCAGGCTCACCAGCCCTTCCGGCTCAAGCACTACGATTTTTTCCGGATCGGGCACGACCACACCTACGCCGACCCCGCCCGCGACGAGGTTGCGCTCAACCAAGCCGCCGATCAAACGTATTTGCCCGCCAACCAGCGGCTGCTGGCGCTGATCCGACGCAGTGCGGTCCAATCGAGTGGGCCGGGCTCCGTCGGCCACCGGTTCAAATTCGCCCTCTCCCTCTCCGGCACGGTCCTGGAACAACTGTGGCGGTACCGGCCGGACGCTTTGACGTCCTTCCGCGGGTTGATCGACGCGCAAGGGGCGGAAGTGCTGGGCGGGACTCATTACCATTCTTTCCCCTTCCTGTATTCGCCCCGCGAGTTCCGCCGCCAGGTGGACCAGCACCGGCTCACCACCGAAACGCTTCTGGACGTCTCCCCTACCCTCTTCCGCAACCCGCAGGCCGGTTACGGCAACGACATCGCCCGGGCCGCCGAGGAAATGGGCTTCCCGGGCATCCTCAGCGACGGCCACGACAGTTTACTGCTGGGCCGCAGTCCCAACCACGTATACGCGCCGCTGGGTACGCGCCGCATCCGGGCCCTGCTCCAGAACCAGTCGCTGTCCGAGGATCTGGCCACCCGCTTCTCCCGTCCCGACTGGTCGGCGTACCCGCTGGGTCCCGCCGTTTTCGCCGACTGGCTGGAGAAAGGCGTCCGCACCGGGGAATCGGTGCTCAACCTGTGGCTGGATTACGGCGCTTTCGCTCAGCCGGGCTTCCTTGACTTCCTGGAAGGATTGGTGGCGGAAGTGCACCGGCGGCCCGGTCTGGACTTCCGCACGCCTTCCGAAGTGCTGGCCACCTACCCGGTGAAGGGCACCTACGACGTTCCCCGTTCCGCCAACTGGGCCGAAATCCAAAAGGATCTGCCCGCCGGGACGGAAAATTACCTGCAAAGGGAAGCCGTGGAAAGGGTGTACCGGCTGGAGGAAAGCGTACTGGCCAGCGCCAGTGAGGACCTGCTGCGCGTTTGGGGAAGCCTGCAAAGCGCGGATCACTTCCACGGGATGGCCAACGGACAACCCGACCGTTACGACGCCTACATCAACTACATGAACGTGTTGACGGACCTGGAAGAGCGCTTGGCGTAATGCCGTTGGCCGTTTCACGCCGGCCAGCCCGCCCAATGGCCTCAGTTGGGCGGCATCCCGCTGGGCGGCATTCTGCCGACCGTTTCCGCCGCGCGCAGCACGCGTACGGTCACCAGCAGCTGGCCCACGTGGCGCTGGGTGTGTTCGGCCGCGTGAACCAGCAGCCCCAGCACGGTCGAGGAGAGTTGCGCCCGTCCCACCGCCCGGGGCTCCGGCAGCGTCCCCTCGGGGGTAGCGCGCAGTTGGTCGAGTGCCCGGTCCACCCGCCGGTCAAAGGTGACAACCAGGTCCCGGACCCGGCACGCTCCTTCGGGCGGTCGCCCTTCGGCGGCGAGTGCCGCCAACTGTTCGGGGGTAAGCGCCTGGCCGCGGGCGTAGGTAAACAGCCGGTCGAGGACGCCGGCCAGGTGCTGCAGGTGGAAGCCGACGGAGGCCACCCCCGCGGGTTGGTCCCAGAGACGAGACTCCGGAAAATTGTCCGTCAGCGCGGCCACTTCCTCCCGGGCCTGCAAGAGGGCGTGGGCAACGGGTTGCAACGGGGGCGGCAGACCGGGAACCGGTCCACGCAGCCAGACTTCGGGGGTGGATGCCATGGAAAATCGGTTAAACGGTAAAGACCACGCTCGGGGATGCCTACGCGGCCCGGCCCAGATCGCCCTTTCAACTCTACATCCGATGTGAAAAACTTTAGTTACGCCCGGGTACGATTGACAACAGCGTCAAGGGTTTCAGGATCGGGGTCTACCGCCTTACTAAACGAAGAACCACCCGCTCGCTTGATTGTTGGCAATGCTGATTACCGGTGCCCGTTTCTTTAACGCCGCAAGGCGAACCAGCATCCGACCGGGAATAGATTGCAAGCAGGAGAAACACTAAAAGGG
Source organism: Cytophagales bacterium (assembly GCA_014379925.1). Taxonomy (GTDB): domain Bacteria; phylum Bacteroidota; class Bacteroidia; order Cytophagales; family ES-bin-26; genus ES-bin-26. The sequence continues at coordinate 4,150 of JACMKY010000503.1, forward strand.
TTTTCACCACCATCTTAGCTATAAAGTATCGGTCAGATGAATGTTGGTTAAGTGGAGGTAATAGAAGATCTGTCCGGGAAACTGTGGCACGGTATCTTTTTGCACAGTATCTGGGCAGTACTCTTTGTACTCACCATTGAAGGTGACTTTCGAACCATTTACCTTGAACTTGTCCGGCATCTGGCACACGATGCCGGTAACCTGGGAATCATAGGTACCTGGTTGACCGACGGAAATAGCGTACCTGCCGTTGCGGTAGCCTACTATTCCGATGGCATCGCGTACCTTGGCAATGGTCTTTCTTCCGGGATCACAAGCCGGAAGGTTGCATTGGGAAGCCGCCGGTTGGGCGTCGTCTTTTTCACAGCTCCCGGCTCCCAGAAAAAGAGCGAGGAACAGGAGTGGGAGGGCCATATTTTTCACGTTGAGGAAGATGGTTAAACATTGATATAAAAACAGGTAACAAAATTCAGGTACCCAAACCGGAGTGTTGATTGCCTAAATGCATTGACCCGGGCCAAGCCTGGATGGTTGCAGGCACTTGAAACCAACCGTTTGGCAAACGTTTATTTTGCGTTGCGCGTCGCACGAAGGTTGTTAGGCCAATGCCTTTTTCCGGTTCGTCAACGGATAAGGGATGGGATGATCACGGATTGATGCCCGCTGGTTTTGTTGGTCTTTGATTTCTGTACCGATACCGCAGGATCTTAATCCGACGGGCCGACGGCTGCCGATGCCAAACTAGAATTTAATTTTTTATTCTTTGCATTCCGCCGAATTTTCCATAATCTTATTGCCCGAACGCATTCTTCCCATTCACCCCATGACCTGTTCTACCCCTTGTAAACCGATTGGTTACGACCCCACCCCCCGTTTTTTCGCTGGGCGGCATCCCGCTTCCCGCAACGGTGGGCGGCAATCCGCTTCCCGC
>JACMKY010000504.1 GCA_014379925.1 Cytophagales bacterium
GCCAGCTTCAGGGCTTCGCTCATGAAAAAGTCGTCGTCCATGGTAGTCAGTTGGCAATAGGCAGTGGGCAGTGGGCAGTTGGCAATGGGCAGTGGGCAGTGGGCAGTAGGCAGTTGACAATAGGCAGTGGGCAGTTGACAAGGAAAGAGGAAATGGTAAGGGAAGGAACCATTACATTGTTAAGAGTTTAGCGTTTTTTGCTTTTTTGTCCTTTAATTGCCCATTGCCTACTGCCCATTGCCCACTGTCTATTGCCTTCACTTCACCCGCACCGACTGCATGATAGCGCGGGCAGTGGGCTGCCATTTGTCGCGGGCGCGGGCGGGGCACGTGAAGTTGAAGATCAACACTTTCCCATTCCGGAGGGTGTATTCGAGGTAGGAATACTGCCGGGTAACGGCTCCCTTCGTCAGCGACTGTTCCTCTTCGTCCACCACTTCCGACACGAACTCGAACACGGCGTACTGCCGTTTGTTGACGGTTTGCAAGGTGCCTTTCTGGGCGAAGTCCACCTTGGTGTACATCGTCTGCAGCGTGGAAAGGTAAAAATCTTTGGCAATGGACAAGTCGGTATCGCGCCACTGGCTGTTGGAGACGTTGAAACCGAAATCCGCCGATCGGTCGGGGCTGGTGTACATGGCCACGGGTTTCCGGAAAGTGAAATACCGCCGGGCGATGTCGTCGTTGGTCATCGGCACGAAGTCGGCGGGCAGCGAAACCTTCACGCCCGGAGCCACTTCGGTCTTCACGAGTGGGGGGCCGTCGAGACGGACGAGCCCCGGTAAAAAAGCAAGGAGCAGCCAAATTTTCATCGCGTACGAATCACTCAATCTTGAAATGCGGATTTTCGATGATTCCGATCACGTTTCCGAAGGGATCGGTCACGGTGGCCACGCGGATGCCGCCGCCCACGTCCCGGGGTTCGCCGTGCGGGGTGGCACCGACGGTCAGCAGAAGCCGGTACACGGCATCCGCCTCCGCTACGCCCCAGTACGCCACCGCGTTATCGCCCGGCCTCACCCCGGCGGGGTCCGGGTCGAGTCCCAGTTCGAAACCACCGATGTTGAAACCCACGTAGAAAGACTCGTCGAAGTACGGCTCTTTTCCCAGTACGTTTTGGTACCAGGCTTTGGCCTGCCCCAGGTTGGAAACGGAATAAATGACGGTGCGGAGTCCCTCGAACATAGCGTGGGGGTTGGATGGGTTAGTGAGCAGAAAGGTAGGCGTTTTGGGGGAATCGGCAAAAAGTGATGGCGGGGCGGAGAAGAGCCCAACTAAATCTACCTTGCTTCAACTACCCCGTTCGGGTGGCGCAAGCGCGAATGGCAAACGGTCGCAACAACCCTTTTCGTATGAGTGGAGAAAATGTGTTTCGTGACGCGGAGGTACGACAGTTCATGACGGACGGGTTCATCCGGCTCGATCACGCCTTCCCCCGGCAACTGGCCGACGAAGGACGTGAACTGTTGTGGCAAGACACCGGCTGTAACCCGCACGATCCGGCGACGTGGACCCAGCCAGTGGTTCGACTGGGAGATTACGGGCAAGCGCCATTCCGGCAGGCCGTAAACACCTCCCGGCTGCACACCGCCTTCGATCAACTGGTTGGCACGGGGCGCTGGCTTCCCCGATCCAGCCTGGGTACCTTTCCAATCCGGTTTCCCAGCCCCGACGACCCGGGCGATGCCGGTTGGCACGCCGAGGCGAGTTTTCAGGGGGATGACGGCTCCTGGCGGCTGAACGTGACGTCCCGCGGTCGCGCGTTGCTGATGTTGTTCTTGTTTTCCGACGTAGGAGCGGAAGACGCGCCGACCCGTATTCTGGTCGGCTCTCACTCGGACGTGCCCCGGCTACTGAAACCCGCCGGCGACGCGGGCTTGTCGTTCCTGGAGCTTGCCCAGGAGTTAAACCAATCCCTGGATCGGCCCGTCGCGTTCGCCACCGGTGAGGCGGGCACCGTTTACCTCTGTCACCCTTTTCTGATCCACGCCGCTCAGCCACACCGCGGTTCCACGCCGCGCTTCATGGCGCAACCGCCCCTCCACCCGGCGGAACCGCTCCGGCTCCACCGCAACGACGGCCGCTATTCCCCGGTCGAACAAGCCATTCGCTCAGGATTAGAATTGAAAACCGCAACCGATGACAATTCGTAAATACAAAACTCCCGAAGTTTTAAAAACCTGGGGATTTACTCAATGAACGACGCTCCCTCGCTAAGCCGCCTTCATCGCCGGCTCGATCCGGGGAGCCAATAACTTGTACAACACCGGCGTGACGATGCGCGTCAGCAGCAGCGAACTGATCAGGCCGCCGATCAGCACCCAGGCCAGCGGCGAATACAGGGGCGAGCCTTCGATCACCAGCGGCATTAAGCCCCCAATAGCGGTCATCGTCGTGAGCAGGATGGGAATGAAGCGGGTTTCGCCGGCTTCCTCAATGGCTTCTACCAACCCCATTCCGCCCGCCCGGAGCTGGTTGGTGTAATCCACCAGCAGAATGGAGTTCTTTACCTCGATGCCGATCAAGGCAATCAGGCCGATGGTGGCCACGAAGGAAAACGAGTTGCCCGTGATCAGCAGGATCAGCACCCCGCCGATCACGCCCAGCGGAATCACCGACAGCACAATCAGGGTGCTGCGAAAGGTGCCGAATTCCAGGATCAGGATGGCCAGGATGCTGAAAACGGTGACGATGACGATGGTTCCCAACCCCCCAAACGATTCCTGGCTGCTCTCCACTTCGCCGGCCGGCACGTACGAATAGCCCTTCGGAAACGGAAACGCAGCCAGTTTTTTCAGCACTTCGCTGGTCACCGCCGACGTCAGGTAGCCGCTCCGGACGTTGGCCGTGATCGACACGAAGCGGTCCTGGTCGTAGTGGCGGATGCTGGTGGGCGAGGTTTGCAGCCCCACGGTGGCCAACTGGCTGAGCGGCACCAACGCGCCGCTCGCGGCACTCACGTACATGTGATCGAACGCTTCCAGCGTTTGCCGGTTGCCCCGCGGCAGACTCACGTTGATGGGAAACTCGTCGCCGTCCGCCTCGCGGAACGTACCCGCGTTGATGCCGGTAATGCCCATCCGCACGGTCCGGTCGATGTCGGCGATGGCAATGCCCAGCAGCCCGGCCTTGTCTTTGTTGATTTCCACTTTCACGTCGGTATTCAGGGTCGTCAGCGGGTTGTCCACGTAAAGGGTGCCGGGCGTGGACTGGATGATTTTCTCCACCTTAAACGACAATGACCGCAGCGAATCCAGGTTTTCGCCGAATACCCGGATGGCAATGGGCGCTTCCTGCGCCGGGCCCTGCTCGAACTGCTTGACCTGGATTTTGGCGTTGGGATACTCATTGAATTTCCGGCGCAAGTCGTTGACCAGCGCCTCCGTGTCTTCCAGGTGCAGGTCGGGGTTGGTCTGCACGAACAGCTCGGCAAAACTGGGCGTTTCGTTCCGGGGGATGATGTTGTAATAAATGCGGGGGTTGCCCTTGCCCACGTTGGTGGCGTAGTTGCGGATTTGGGGATATTTCGCCAGTTCCTTTTCCACGTAGCGCGCCACCCGGTTGGTTTCGTAGAGGCTCGTTCCCAGCGGGGTTTCGATCTGGATCAAAAACATCGGCTTGTCGGACTTGGGAAACAGGCTGGAACCCACCACCGGGATCAGGGCCAGGCTGCCCAGGAAAATGAGCCCGGCGATGGCCAGCGTGGTTTTCGGGTAGTGCAGCGCCTTGTCCAGGATGGGCTTGTAGGTGCGGTTCAGGATTCGCTTCAGTCCCCGCAGAAAGAAGTTTCCTTCGGGATGCCCTTCCCGCAGGATTTGGCTCGCCAGGAAAGGCACGATGGTCAGGGCCACGAATAGCGAAGCGAGCACGGTGGTGATCACGGCCATGGGCAGGCTGCGGATGAAGTCACCCGACCCTTCGGGCAGGAAGACCAGGGGCAGGAAAGCGAAGATCAGTACGGCGGTGCACCCCAGCACGGCCCGGCCAATCTGGCCGGTGGCTTGAATGGCCGCCTCTTTCCGGCTGTAGCCGTTCCGGATGAAACGCTCGATGTTTTCCACCACCACGATGGCATCGTCCACCAGCAGGCCCAGGGCCACCACCAACCCCACGATGCTCAATTGGTTGATGTTGAAGCCCAGGAAATCGAGCATCGCCAGCCCCATCGCCAGGCACAACGGAATGGTGATCATCACCACCAGCGAAGCCCGCCAGCCCAAAGGAATCAGCGTGAGCAGCACCAATACGATGGCAATGGCGAAATCGCGGCTGAATCCCGACAACCGCCGGGAAACGCTTTCGGCCTGGTCAAAGCTCTTCTCGTAGCGGATGCCGGCGGGAAGTTCCTTTTCGAAGGCCGCCAGCACCGGGTAGAGCTGGTCGCGGGTCTGGTCGATGTTCTTGTTGTCCTTCTGGCTGGCGGTGACAAAAACGGCCCGCTGGCCGTTGAGCCGGCCCAGGTAGGTTTCTTCCTCGTAGTTGAAGGCTATCTCGGCAATGTCGCGCACGTACACGTTTTGTCCGCCGTTGGCCACCACGACGGTGTTTTCGATTTCCTCCGTCGACGCGTAATCGCCGCTGGTTTTGACGTTGAACTTTTTGCTGCCCACCTCAATGCTGCCACCCGGAATGTTGACATTTTCGCTCTGGATGGCCCCCAACACCCGGTTGAGTCCGATGCCGTGCTGCGCCATCTTTCCCAGGTCCAGCGAAACGCGCACCCGCCGCCGGGGATGGGCGTGGGTTTCGACGGTGCGCAGGTTCTTGATTTTCTCCAGCCGCTCCTTGAGTTTATCGGCCCAGTCTTCCAGCTCCCGGTAGGGCACATCTTCCGCCACCAACCCCACTTGCAGGATGTTCACGTCCGACGGCCGGAACTTCTGGAAGCGGATATCCAGGATATCCGCCGGCAAGTCGTCCCGGATCTTGTTCACTTCCCGCAGCAAGTCATTGTACTTCTCGTCGGGATCGGAATCGTAGGTGAAATCGATCCGAACCACCGCCAGACCGTCGTCGGTGCTGGAGATGATTCTCTTCACGTTGTCCATTTCGTTGACCACTTCCTCAATCGGATCCACCACCAGTTCTTCCATGTCGGTGGGACCCGTGCCGGGGTAAATGACAATGACGGCGTACGAAGGGGCGGTGAAGTTAGGATCTTCGCCGCGGGGCATGTTCAACAGCGAGCGCACGCCGATGGCCAGTACCATCACGAAGATGATGACGGTGAACTGCCAGTTCTTGACCGAAAACTCAGCGATTTTCATGGGAGAGGGTTGAGGTTGAAAAAAGGAAGGTTACCGAAAGGAAAATTGAAAAAAGCGGGGTGGGAGCAACAAAAGATTTGCGCTCACTCCGCTTTTTCCGCTACTTCACCACCTTTACCCGGGCATCGGCGGTGAGGTAGGACACGCCGTCGGTGATGACGGTATCGGTTGGTTTCAGGCCACTGCGGATGGCTACCGAATTGCGGTACAACAGACCCACCTTCACGGGCAGTTTCCGAACGCTGCGGTGGTCGGCGTTGAGAACGTAGACGTACCCGTTTTCGCCATCCGCTTCCACCAGCGCTTCGATGGGCACGACCGGCGTGGCGGGCGCGGCGGCGGGCATCAGCCGAATCTTGGCCACCAGGCCCGAAACGAGCCGTTTGCTGGCCGGATGCAGGCCCAGCTCCACTTCGAAAGTGCCATTGCGCGGGTCGGCGGTTTGGGCAATTTCGGTCACTGTGGCCGCAAACTCCGTGGCCGGGTAAGCATCCAGCGTCACCTGCGCCCGGTCGCCCGTTTGCAGGCGTACCATGTCGCGGTCGGCCACGCCCACGCGCACAATCCACTGCGCATCGCCGGAGGCCGCAAACGTAAACATCGGGTCACCGGACTTGACAATTTCTCCTTCCTCGGCAAAGCGCTTCAGGATGCGTCCGTTTGCCGGGGCGTAAATGTTGGAATACTCCAGGTTGAACCGGGCGATGCGAAAGCCCGAGTTGGCTACCTCGAAGCCGGTGGTGGCGTTTTGCAACTGTTCGTAGGTGGCGGCGCTGTCGGCGTAGAGGCGTTTGGCCCTTTCCAGGTCACGCCCGGCTTTTTCGCGGTTCTGCTGCGCCTGGCTGGTCTGGGCGCTGATTTCGGTCAGGTTGAGGCTGGCCAGCAGTTGTCCTTTGCGCACCAACTGTCCTTCTTCGGTGAGCAGACGAGCCAGTACGCCGCCGGTTTTGAACGACAGCTTGGCCTCTTTTTTGGAAGCCACCGTGCCGCTGACCACGACGGGAACGGTGATGGATTGGCTCGTCACTGGCTGGATCTTCACGATGATTTCCTCGGCTACCTGGGTTTGCCGGGGCTTCTCCGGCCCGCAGGCCGGCAAGACCAGCCCGGCAAGACCGAGCGCGAACGGAATGAGACGGGCGTTTTTCATACGGAGTGATGGGTGGGTGTTGGGTGGGATGAGGCTGATGGGTAGATAACTGACGAAGCAACGGAGGTTTTTAATTGCCAACCGCCTAGTCCAGTGCGTAGGCGGCCGTGGCTTGCTCCAACTCGGCGGCCCGGATCAGCACCTGGAACTGGGCGAGCACGCGGCTGATCTGGGCGTTGGTCAATTGATTGCGGGCATCCAGAAACTCGATCAGCAGCGACTGGCCCTCCTGGTAGCGCCGGTTGGTGACCCGGAAGAATTCTTCGGAATCGACCAGCGCGTCCCGGGTCGATTGCAGGGTCCGCGCCGCCGTGTTCAGGCTGTACTGCGCCGACTGGACCTGCAGTTGAATCTGCTGTTCGGCGGCGTCCTGCTGGGCCTCCAGCGATTGCCGGTCCAGCAGCGACTGCCGGACTTTGAACTGGTTCTGGAGTCCCCGGAACAAGTTCCACCGCAGTGAAATCCCGTAGAGAAAGTAATCCTGCGTACCGTCGTACTTAAAGCCGAAGCCCTGGTAACCCGCCTCCACCGAGTGGCCGATGGTAGGCAGCAAGTAGGCTTTGTTCATCCGGACCTGGTACTCGTTTACGCGCAGGGCACTTTTGAGCTTCGTTATTTCTTCGCGCCGGGTCGCGTAACCTTCGTCACCGAGGGCGATGGTCGCCCCACTTTCGACGGGGGCGGTGAGCAACGTGGTATCCGCCGTGATGGGGGTGTCGAAGGGTTGGTTGAGGAGCGAATTGAAGAAGTAGGCCGCCAACCGTTGGTTGTTCTCCGCCTCCAGCAACTGCGCTTCCAGTTTGCTCCGTTCCGCCCGCGAGCGCGCCACGTTCGCCGACAGGGCCACTTGGTTCTTGACCAGTTTTTCGTTCAGCCGCAGGTTTTCGCGCACCAGTTGCATCGCCGACTGGTACACTTCCACGGCCTTGCCGGCCCGCAAGTACTGGTAGTAAGCAACCTTGAGCTGCTTCACCAGTTCGCGCTGGTAGGCCTTTACTTCCGCCTGCTGGAAGGTGATGAGTTCGCGTTTGATTTTGCGGTTGAAGTAGATTTCCGCGTTCAGCAGCGGCTGGGTAGCCACCACGCGGGTGGTGTGGAAATCGTTGGGCAGGAACTGAATGGATTCGTTTTTGAGCGTCGGAAAGTTCTCGCTGCCCGCCATCTGATTCAGCGTTCGGTAGACCGGATTGAGCAGATCCCCGATGGGGAATTCGATGGTGCGGCCCCCTTTGGCCGCCGTGTACTGGAAGTCCAGGTAGGCTGAGGGTAGAAACAACCCTTGGGCTTCCTTGAGGGCCAGCAGGCTTTTTTCAAAGGCGAAACGGGGCTGTTTCAGAGCCAAGTTGCCCGAGAGCCCCTGCCGGACGTAGCCCTCCAGAACCGAAGAGGACGGACCAGCGGCGGGTTGGGCAAACACCCCCGAACAAGCAGATGCCAGCAGGAAAACAGGTACCAGGAATAACCGGATCTTCATGGCGAGCGGGTTTATATTAAACAATTGAAAATCAATGATATAGGCACGAATAACGGATACGGTTTTCTATTCGGCCTGACAAATAGAAAGAACATTTGTTTACTGGCCGAGCTCACAACTGGCGAAGCGTACGATTGGCCGGGCGAAGGGCCGGGGGCCGGGGCCGAAGGGTGCGTTGGTTTCGCCGACGCGGCTTTCCAAGCCCTCCCGGCCACCTTTGGGCCGACGGTTCAGCGCGGCACTTTGATGCCCGTTTGCAACAGGTTGGTGGTGGATTTCACCAGCAATTTGCCTTCCGCGTTCGTTATCTGGCACTCGGCATGGATAATGTTCCGCCCTTTCCGCACTACCCGCGAGTGCACCGTAACCACTTCTCCCAACTTCGCACTCGACAGATAGTCCACGTTCAGGTTTACCGAAGTGAAGAAGTTTTCCTCACCCAGGCTGAACACCGTAGCGCCCAGCACATCGTCCATCATCGCCGCGGAAATTCCCCCGTGGAGGATGCCCATGGGATTGGTCATTTCTTCGCGCACCGTAAATTCCACCGTCAGGCTGCCTTCACTGACGGCCTTCAGCGTTCCGTCCAGCCAGCGGGCTACCGGCGAGAGACTTTGGCTCATCGATTGGCCAATTTGGGTCTGCATAAAAGCCAGGATGGGGTTGTCCATGGGATTGGGTTACGGATTACGGGTTGTTGGTTGCGGGTGTTTGCAAGTCGCTGACTTTTTGGTTAATATATTAGCTATCCATTGCTGAACGATTCATAAACTCTGAGCGGCGTTCAGTAGTCAAGCAAAAATTTTTACTTGTTTTCCAGTACGCCCAGCATCATCTTGATGGACCCTTCCATCAACTGCTTCACTTCTTCTTCGGTATACATTTTGAAGCGTTCGCGGATGGCCAACGAAGCCATTCCGTGCATGAAAGACAGAATGGAAAAGGCCACCACGTCCACGCTGGTCGGCTTCATATACCCTTTCTCGATGCATTCCCGCACCGTATCGCGGAAGAAGTCAAAGCTCTTTCGGCCGCAATGCCACTCTTCGTCCTTGGCGATCTTGTTCATCGGGGCCCGGATGATGAACATCAAGTCGTAGTATTCCGGGTGGTCGAAGGCAAACGTCAGGTACACGTGGCCCATGCTGAACAACCGTTCGTAGGGATGCCCGATGGCGCTGGTTTTTTCCAGTTTCGCCAGAAACTTCTCGAAGCCCTGTTCATGAATGACGAAGAACATTTCATCTTTGTCCTTGAAATACAGGTAGATCGTCGCCGGACTGTACTCAATGCGATCGGCAATGCTGCGAATAGAGGTCTTTTCGTATCCCTCCTCAATGAACATTCGCGTCGCCTCCCGCAAGATAAGGTCCCGCATTTCCTGTTTTTCCCGTCCTTTTCGCTCCGAAATTCCCATGTCTTTTATTTACGACGTAAATTTGCTGAACAGTGTTTATAAAACAAGCGCCTTTCATACATTTTTATAACCTGTTTGCTTGGTGAAACGGCGCCTTCAACGGTTGCTCCGTCCGAATACCGTTGGCAATCGTGCTTTACCGCCGATGCCCCGATTTCCGAAGGCCACGAAGCGTCTTCGTTTCGCGTGTTTTCGTGGCAAAAAAGGTGCACCTTTGCGGAAATCCATCGTCGCTACGGCCACCCAATCGCATGTGGAAAGAAGAAGACAACAAGCTCAAGCGAACTTTCGAGTTCGGGGACTTCAGCGAAGCGTTCGGTTTTATGACGCGCGTGGCCCTCATTGCCGAAAAAATGGATCACCATCCCTGGTGGTCGAACGTGTACAACAAGGTCAGCCTGGAGCTCACCACCCACGACGCGGGCAATACCGTTACGGCCCGCGACCGCAAGTTGGCGGCGGCGATCGATAAGCTGGTTTGAATGCGGAACGATTTGAATATCGAATGTCCAACAAGGAATGTCCAATGTCGAAGGACAAAATTGTTTTCACTTCGTAATTGGGAGTTCCTTGTTCATCAGTTCGACATTCAAAATTACTCTGCATGCCCACGCCCACCTCGCTCTACCTCGTTCCTACGCCCATCGGCAACCTGGAAGACATTACCTACCGGGCCGTGAAAGTGTTGCAAGGGGTGGATGTGATTTTGGCGGAGGATACCCGCAACACGGGCATACTGCTTAAACATTTGAACATCAGCAAGCCCATGCAGAGTCACCACGTCTTCAACGAGCACCAAACGCTGGCGGGGCTGGTGAAGCGGATGCAGGACGGGGACGTGATGGCGCTGGTTTCGGACGCGGGCACGCCGGCCATATCCGATCCGGGTTTTCTGCTGGTCCGGGCTTGCCTGCAACACCAGCTCCGCGTGGAGTGCCTGCCCGGCCCCACGGCGTTCGTGCCGGCCCTGGTCAATTCGGGCCTGCCCAACGACCGGTTCGTGTTCGAGGGTTTTCTGCCCCCCAAGAAAGGAAGGCAGACCCGGCTGGCGGGTTTGGCGGAGGAAGCGCGCACGATGATCTTTTACGAGTCGCCACACCGCCTGCTCAAATCGCTGGCGCAATTGGCCGAAAGCTTCGGTGCCGACCGCCCCGCTTCCGTTTCCCGGGAACTGACCAAGCTATTCGAGGAAACCGTCAACGGTACGTTGGAAGAGCTCATCGCCCACTTCGCCGCCAAAGTCGTGAAAGGAGAAATCGTGATTGTGGTGGGTGGGAGGAAGCAAGGAGTTGGTGGGGTGGATAATTGAGTGAGTTGATGCGAAAAATCAAACTTGCGAACATGAATAGAAGGATGCGTTTCGAAATCAGATCCCGGCTGCTTGGGCTACTGCTGGCGGCCGCTTGCCTGGTACCCACGAGCGGCCGGGCGGCGCTGTCGCCGCAAGCGACCGTCAGCCTCATCACCGTAGCACCGGGCACCGCGCTGTACGACAGCTTCGGACACACCGCTTTGTGGGTCTACGATTCGACTAACCAGATCGACCGGGTATACGGCTACGGCACGTATAATTTCAACGCCCCCAATTTCTACGGAAAATTTGTCCGCGGACAGCTCGACTACATGATTTCGGTCATGGATATGGGTTCCTTCCTGGCCAGCTACCAGGAGGAAAACCGCTCGGTGGTGGACCAGGTACTGGACTTATCGGCCGACCAGAAGGAACGCGTGTACGCGTTTCTGGAAAAGAATTACCTGCCCGAGAACCGGTATTACAAATACGACTTTTTCTTCGACAACTGCACCACGCGGGTGCGCGACGTGCTCCGGACCATTGGCGGTGATAGCCTCCAGTTCAGCCCTCCCCGCGAAAAACGCAGTTTCCGCCGGTGGATTGACCAGTACTTACAGGAACAGGACTGGGCCGACTTTGGCATGGACCTGGGTCAGGGAGCTATATCCGACCGCGTGGCCACGCCCTACGAAAGCATGTTTCTGCCCAACACCCTCATGCAGGGCCTGGAAAGGGCTACGTTGTTGCGGAACGGACGGGCGCAACGGCTGGTGTCCCAGACGCGCACCCTTTTCC
>JACMKY010000505.1 GCA_014379925.1 Cytophagales bacterium
AATACAAAAACGATTTTCGGCATCCGATTGGTTTTGGGGTCAGTCAGGCGTGAACCGGGATTCGTCCGCTGTTCATTCCTAAAACTTTGCGTAAGAACGTTACGGGCAATGATCAATGAGGTTGCCCTGCCACGACGTTGATCATTGCCTCACTGCTCAAAGTGGGGTATTCAAAAACTAAAAATACTTTTATTTCCGCTAAGAAAGGGCTTTTTTTGACTTCTAATCGGTGCGAAAGCCGGGCTAAACGCAGTTGCAAAACCGGACTGTACCAAAATGAAAGGCGCATTGCGCAACGTTGCTTCCTCCCGGGTAGCTTTGCGGTAACTGATCGCCATCAACGACTGGCAAATATACTGCCCGTGACAATGGTTAACCCACCGCCCAATTCAATCCATCCCGAAACCCGCGCCGAGTGGCGGGCGTGGCTGGAAAAACACCACGCCCGGGCGGAAGGCACGTGGCTGGTCAGCTTTAAGAAAGCCACCGGCAAACCGCGCTTCGGGTACGACGACGCGGTGGAAGAAGCGCTTTGCTTCGGCTGGGTGGACAGCCGGCCCAACAAACTCGACGAGGAGCGCTCGATGCTCTGGTTCGCGCCGCGCAAGCCCGGCACCGGCTGGTCAAGACCCAACCAGAACCGCGTGGAAAAGTTGGTCAAAGCCGGGCTGATGGCTCCGGCAGGCTTGGCCAAGGTGGCGGCCGCGAAGCAAGATGCAAGATGGCTCGTGGAACGCCCTCGACGGGGTAGAAGCGCTCGAAATTCCGCCCGACCTCGGCAAGGGGCTCGCCACCGACCAAGTTGCCAACCAGCACTTTGAGGCGTTCCCGCGTTCGGCGAAACGGGGAATCCTGGAATGGATCGCCAGTGCCAAAAAACCAGAGACCCGGGCCAGGCGCGTTGAAGAAACCGTCAGGCTGGCGGCGAAAAACGTCCGCGCCAACCAATGGCGGAAATAACCCGTTCGCGGAGCCGCTTACTCACGTACCGAACGGTGGTGATCTGGCCAATTAACCAGAACGCCCGGCGCTTCCTAACGTGCACAGCAAGAATTGACAATGGGGTGTTGATATGACGGCCAAAAACCAAGCCACCATCGAAGATCTGTCCCGAATCCCAGATAACGGGAAGGCGGAAATTGTTAACGGAAAAATTAAGTCAACGAGTCCAACCGGTGATATGCCCGGACGCGCGGGTGGTGCCATCTACGTCAGCCTCCGGGGAATCGAGCGCCAGGCGGGGGGAAGGGCCTACCCGGACAACGTTGGATTCCGGGTGAACCTGCCGAACCGGAAGTCCTTCAGCCCGGACGCCGCTTTCTACGTAGGCAAATCTTCGGGGATGAAGTTTCCGGAGGGTGCTCCGGTCTTCGCGGCCGAAATTAGAGGTGAAAACGATTACGGGAGCGACGCCGAAACGGGCATTGAAGCGAAGCGGAAAGGTTACTTCGCGGCCGGGACGTTGGTCGTCTGGGACGTGGATCTGCTGAGCGAAGCGGTAGTGAAGGTGTACCGCGCGGCGGATCCGGGGACTCCAACGGTTTACCGACGCGGTGAGATGGCCGAGGCCGAGCCGGCCGTTCCCGGCTGGCAAATGCGGGTGGATAAATTGTTTGATTAGTCCGACTGGTCAGTAAGCTGGTTCGGCTTTGTCTATGCATTGACCATCCGTTGTTTGAAGCAGCTCAACTCCACAACATTTATTGAGTTGCAGCGGCTCGAAGTACCGTTGGATGTCCCCCTGCTGTTCTTCGGAAAGGGTAACCACCCGGTTGAGGATTTCCAGCAGGTTCTTCAACTGCATTTTGTTTCAGCTTGGTTCGGACAGTTGTACATCCGCGTAGAGTTCCGACAGCGGGATTGACCAACCTGAACGAAGCGT
>JACMKY010000506.1 GCA_014379925.1 Cytophagales bacterium
CGAAACCCCGTGCCGTGCTTCACCGACCAACCCCAACCGAGTACTCCGACAACCGCTACCACCGCCACTACATCGAACTGGTGCCGGGCGATGACCTGTTGGCTGCCTTGGCCGCCCAACAACCGCAAACTTTGTCGCTGATGAATGGTTTTACCGAGGAACAGTCCCTGCTGCGTTACGCCGCCAACAAATGGAGCATCAAGGAAGTCTGGGGGCACCTCATCGATACCGAACGGATTATGGCCTACCGGGCAATGTCGCTCGCCCGCGGAGAAAAACGGCCCCTCACGGGTTTCGACGAAAACGCGTACGCCGCCGCCGGCCGGTTCGACCAACGCCCGCTCGACAGCCTGCGGCAGGAATACGCGTCCGTACGGGACTCGACCCGGGTGTTGTTCGCCAGCTTCGACGACCAGATGCTCGGCCAGTCGGGCGTTGCCAACCACAAAACCATTTCCGTGCGCGCCATCGCCTGGATCGTGGCGGGCCACGAGCTGCACCACTGGCAGGTGGTGCGGGAAAGGTACCTGCCCCAATTGGTTCAATAGATTTGGCTGGCGGCGCGGCTGGTCCGGAGAAGGCGGGTGGGACCGTAGTGGAGGGGAAGGCACCCGAATGGCGTATCTTTGCCTTACCGATGACTCCAATTCAAACGCTGCCATGACGCACTTGTATCTGAAGGCCCTGCACATCATCTTCGTGGTGTCCTGGTTCGCGGGACTCCTTTACATTCCCCGCTTGTTCATCTACTTCACCGAAGCCAACGAACGGCCCGAATCCGAACGGCGCGTCCTGCAGACCCAGTTTGCCAAGATGCAGCGTTTGCTTTGGTACGGCATCACCTGGCCCGCTGCCCTCCTGACGCTGGTGTTGGGCCTGAGCGCGTGGCACACGTACGGATCCACGCCCGATTGGCTGGTGTACAAGCTGGTGCTGGTGTTCTTGCTGTACCTCTACCACCTTTCCTGCCACGTGATTTTCCGCCAGCAGCAAAAAGGCATCGTGCGCT
This sequence comes from Cytophagales bacterium, assembly GCA_014379925.1. Taxonomy (GTDB): domain Bacteria; phylum Bacteroidota; class Bacteroidia; order Cytophagales; family ES-bin-26; genus ES-bin-26. Next base: position 1,010 of record JACMKY010000506.1, read on the forward strand.
ACACCTCCCAGCAACTGCGGGTGTGGAACGAAGTAGCCACCGTCTTTCTGGTGGGCATCGTTTTCCTGGTTGTTTTGAAGGATGCCATGAGTATGCTGTGGGGCCTGTTGGGACTGGTGGTCTTCGTGGCCGTGTTGCTGCTGGCCATTCGCACCTACCGCATCGTCCGGCAACGGCAAAGCCAGGCAACGCCCGAAAATGTTGAAATGAATAACCGAGAAAAGGGAGTATCAAAGTAAGGAGAAGGGAATCTCGAATCGCACGGCAGCGACTGGGCGTCCCCGGCCGACTTTCCGTAAGGAACGCTGCGAAAGCAGCCTAGTGCGAAGCAACCGCATCGGCGGACCAACTGTCCCGTAATCGGTCCCGTAATCGGTCCCGTACCGGCGAACCAGTCCAACCGCAGTGACGGACCGCAAGGAATGTTCGATTGGGAAGTAAAAAACAGTTTCTGCCTTCGGTATTTCCCTCTCCTCCGACATACTGGTTCATGAATGAATGGCCCTTTGCGGTGTTCATAACCAATTGCCGGGGTTGGTGGTTACCCCTGAGCAGTATCGTCAAAAAAGATCCATTTACCAACATGGCAAACTTCAACGGCAAGAACATATTGATTATCGGCGGCAGTTCGGGCATCGGCCGGGAACTGGCCGGGCTTCTCCTCCAAGCCGGCGCGGGTGTGACCACCGCTTCCCGCTCGCAACCAGCGGACTTGGGCAACGCCGCTTACCTGCCACTAGACGTGGAACAGCCCGTCGGAGAGGCGTTGAGCAGCCTGCCGGAAACGCTGCACGGGCTGGTATACTGCCCCGGCACCATCAACCTGCGGCCCTTCAACCGACTGACCGAAGGCGATTTCCTGAAGGATTTCCGCATCAACGTGCTGGGAGCGGTGAACGTGATCCAGGCTTGCCTGCCCCGCCTGAAGCAAAGCCAGGGGGCGGGTGTGGTATTGTTCAGCACGGTGGCGGCCCGGTTGGGACTCAATTTTCATACCTCCATCGCTACCGCCAAGAGTGCGCTGGAAGGTTTGGCCGTATCGCTGGCGGCGGAACTGTCGACCAGCCGGATCCGGGTGAACGTCATCGCTCCCTCGCTCACCGACACGCCGTTGGCCAAACTCCTGCTTTCTAGCGACGAAAAGCGCGAGGCATCCAACAAGCGCCATCCGCTGGGCCGGGTGGGTACGCCCGCCGACATCGCCGCCGCCGCCGCGTTCCTGCTTTCGGACGAGGCGAGTTGGATCACCGGACAGGTGCTGGGAATCGACGGCGGCCTGTCAAACCTGAAGCCGCTGTGAGGCGGGAGGGTTGGACGCGGGCAACGAATTGTTCACCTTTAAAGGATAAACAGTATCTTTATTCCTTGTCACTCATTTCGACTTTATGGTTCAAAATAAAGTTTTTATTCTAACGTATTTTACGTTTCAACCAGAACCAGATCTTGTGAAAGATATTGCCGTTTGTTTTAGATTCATCAATTCCGTTTGTATCTGAATGATTGTTAAGCTTTGATTTACCTTTGTTCATTTCTTGTTGCCAGACCGGCATCATTTTACACATGGTCTGGGCAAGTTCCTGGTTCAATTGTCCAATATGAACACCAGGATAATGTTCTTTGATTTTCTCAATCACTTGGGGATTGTAACAGAGTTTTACTCTCAAATCCTCCACCCAGGTGGCTCGTATGACAATTTTGATGAACCGTCTTGATTTTCTTGCCTGCCCAACTACGATAATATCTTCGCATACCCCCGCGTACCAATCAATGATGTAAACTTTTGCACGTGGACGGAATTGCTTTGTGCCCTTCCTAATCTCATTTCCACTTGGTCCGTAAAGCCGCTCCTCAACGATGTTGGCAACAACTGTCCACATAGGTTCTATTTCTTTTTCCGTTGTCATCTTAATGCTTACCCGTAACGATGGAGCATAACAACACTCACTCAAATAGCCAAACCCTTACCGAGGCGGACTTTCCGGCGATGAACCGGTTCTACCGCGCCAACCTGATCAATTCGCTCAGCGGGTTTAAAAGCACCAACCTGGTGGGCACGGTCAGCAGCCAGGGCATCCCCAACCTGGCCGTGTTCAGTCAGGTCTTTCACCTGGGGGCCAATCCGGCGCTGATGGGCATGCTCGTGCGGCCCGATTCCGTTCCGCGCCACACGCTGACGAACCTGCTGGAAACCGGCTCGTTCACCCTCAATCACCTCCGACCCGAATTCTTTGAAGCGGCGCACCAAACGTCGGCCAACTACGAAGGCTCGGAGTTCGACGCCTGCGGGTTCACGCCCGAATTCTCCGGTAAACTGGCCGCGCCCTACGTCCGGGAATCCACTGTCAAGATCGGACTCGAATTCCGCGAGCGGGTGGACCTGGCCATCAACGGCACCGTGCTGGTCATCGGAGCGGTGGTGGAAATCCGCTTTCCCGCCGACTGCCTGCAACCCGACGGCTACCTCGACCTGGAAAAAGCCGGCACGGTCACCGGCTCGGGCCTGGACGGTTACCACGTCACGCAACGCCTGGCCCGCCTTCCTTACGCCCGACCCGAACGGAAAGCGTAGCGCAAACGAGGTGTTGCGCTGCATTATCCTTCCCTTGCGTATATTGGCCTCGCCAACGTGCGCGCACCATGATCAGCCGATTTCGCCAGCGAAAGATCGAACGCAAACGGGACACCTGCCTCAACTGCGGGCTCCCCATGGCGAACGAGTTCAATTTCTGCCCCCGGTGTGGCCAGGAAAACGTGGATAACCGGGCAGCCATCCACATGCTGGCCGAGGAATTCATCAACACTTTCCTGGCGTACGATTCGCGGTTTTTCCGCAGCGTGGGTCCCTTCCTGTTCAGGCCCGGCTTCCTGACCAACCAGTTCCTGATCGGGCGTCGGTTGAGCTACGTGCATCCCCTGCGGCTGTACCTGTTGATCAGCCTGGTCTTGTTTTCCATTCTTTCCCTCGAAGTCAACGTAGATGACAACGACGCACCGACAACCCCGAAGTCGCCGCGCAAAGCGAGCGCCCTGGCCGACTCCATCCGGGCCGATGTGCAAGCGGACCTGGCCAAAGAAGGCATCCGCGTTGACCTGAGCGGGAGCCGGGATTCGACCGACAGCGACCAAGCCAAAACGACCGATTCTACCCGGCAAAGGAAGAACCCGGTCGATGGATTCACCAACAACATCGACGGCGACGAAGGCTTCAATATCGGCAACGGCGACAAAGGCTTCAATCTCGGCAAAATCAGGCAGGGGGCGCAGAACGACCAGATCACGCCCGATGCGGTGCTGGATTCCCTGAAAAAAGAGAAGACCTACTGGAACCGCAAGTTCGCTGAGCAATCGCTCAAGATCGTGCGCCGCGATACCGAATCGCTCGTGGAGTATTTTCTCGGCAAGACCTCGCTGATGATGTTTCTGTTGTTGCCGTTTTTTGCCCTGCTGCTCAAATTATTTTATATCCGCTCGAAGCGCTTTTACGTCGAACACCTGGTCTTCACCCTGCACATCCACGCGTTCACGTTCTTCCTGTTTTCCGTGGGCTTTCTGATCTCGAAGGTGTACGACGACGACGGCCTGGTGGCCTGGACCGCCCTGGGTTTGTTCGTGTACCTGGTTTTTTCCTTCCGCAACGTCTACCGGCAGGGCTGGTTCAAAACGCTGGCCAAGATGTTCGTGCTGTTTTTGTTGTACGTCACTTCCCTCTCCTTATTCCTGGTTGGCACCATCCTTCTCAGCTTCCTGCTTTTTTGAAGGAGTGGGGGGAGAGGGTTACCGGGCTGCTTTCGCAGCGCTACTTTGTAGGGTTGCAAGTTACCGGGCTGCTTTCGCAGCGCTACTTTGTAGGGTTACTGGTTGATGAGATTAAAGGGGCAGCTGATGTTGGAAGGCTTGTAAAGCAAAGAAGAACAGATTTACTTTTGCCCTTCTTTTTTGCGTACCCACTTTGTCAATCTCGTCGCCCCATCAACCTGCAACCTGTAACCTGTAACCTGCAACCTGTAACCCTTTCAACCCTCCCCCACCTCTTCCAGGGATTCGTAACTGGCCTGCACAATGTATTGGATGTGTTCGGGGGTAAGGGCGGTGGAGAGGAACAGGCTCTCGAACTGCGACGGAGCCAGGTACACGCCCCGGCGCAGCATGGCCTGGAAGTACCTTCCGAACCGGGCCAGGTCGGAAGCCTTGGCCGACTCGAAGTCCACGACGGGCTGGTTGGTCATGAAGAGGCTGAACATCGAACCGAGGTGGTTGATGGTAAAATTCAGTCCCAGTTTTCGTACGTTTTCCGTCAATCCACCCACCAGTTGGTTGCCGATTTCCTCCAAATGGTCGTACACGCGGGGGGTTTCGCGGAGATGACGCAGGATGGCCAGGCCGGCCGACATGGCCACGGGATTGCCCGACAGCGTGCCGGCCTGGTACACCGGTCCGACGGGCGACACGTAGTCCATCATTTCCCGCTTGCCGCCGTAGGCACCCACCGGCATTCCCCCGCCGATGATCTTGCCCAGCGTGGTCAGGTCCGGCGTGACGCCCAGGCGCTGCTGCGCCCCGCCCGGAGCCAGCCGGAAACCCGTCATCACCTCGTCGAAAATCAACAGGACGCCTTCCCGGTCGCAGACCTGGCGCAATCCCGCCAGAAAACCTTCTTTTGGCAGCACCAGGCCCATATTTCCCGCCACCGGCTCGATGATGATGGCCGCCACCTGGCCCGGATTGGCCGCTACCAGCAACCTCACCGCTTCCAGGTCGTTGTAAGGTGCCGTGAGCGTGTCGTTGGCGGTGCCCCGCGTCACGCCCGCGCTGTCGGGAACGCCCATCGTGATCGCCCCGCTCCCCGCCGCGATCAGAAAAGAGTCGCCGTGGCCGTGGTAGCAGCCCTCGAACTTGATGATTTTTTCCCGTCCGGTGTAGCCCCGCGCCAGCCGGATGACCGACAGGCAGGCTTCCGTACCCGAGCTGACCATTCGGACTTTTTCCACCGAAGGCACCATGCTGGCGATGAGTTCGGCCATCTCCACTTCCTTGCGCGTGGGTGCCCCGAACGAAAGCGAATCGGAAAGGGCGTCGCGCACGGCCTTCTCAATCACCTCGTGGGCGTGGCCGAGCACCATCGGTCCCCAGGAATTGATCAGGTCGAGGTACGCGTTGCCGTCCTCGTCGTAGAGGTAGGCTCCTTTGGCCGCCCGGATGAAAAGCGGGTTGCCGCCCACGGCCCGGAAAGCCCGCACGGGCGAATTCACTCCCCCGGGAATAACGTGTTTGGCCCGGGCGAAAAGGTCTTGGCTGGTGGTGGTGTTCATAATTGGGTTGAATTGCGTCCGTACGGTTCTTAAGTACGGCACTGACGTTACCTGCTTTCCCGTGGGGTCCGAAGGAGTCTCGGACTGATCGTCCTGTACTGGTTCAAGCGCGGCGGAAGACCGTCCCGATGCTTGAACCAGCGGCAATCCGCGGAGTACCCAATAAACGCCCGGGAATGCGATAGTGTTTGGCTTGGCCAAACCGCATTTTTCTCCGGCAGCGGTCAAGTATTTGCGCCGGCTTTTTTAGCGTTGGCAGTGTGCGATTGGGAAAGACTTGTCGCAAATACCTGGTTGTTGGTCCGTTGTCAGTTAATTTTTTCTTCCCGTCACCACTCTATAACATAATATTGCCAATATAAATGTTAAAGGGGTAAACGCGATTGTTTCTATAACATTTTTTGAAAACAAATTGCTAATCGTATTCACGGTAAATAACAAAACAAAAAACCAAAGAAGAATATTTATTACTTTCACCGAAATGTTAAGTTTTATGTACTGTCCTTTTATTGCAATGACAGCAATAATCAAAGCATTAATAATGATCGAAGCAACTTCAAAATTCCTCATTTGAGCCACACTTTGAAGTCTGCCTCCCCAAACAACATTATATGGTATTATTTGAGTAATAATCAATAAATGAAATACAATAACTAAGCATAGAATAACTAAAATTGTATCTATTGCGAATTTAAAAGACATTTCGTCAAACGTATACTTATTTTTTCCGAAATACTGTAAGGTGCTAATCGTTAAAAACAAAATCGTTGTCTAAATCTTAAATGATTCCATAAGGCCTTTCAGATTAAAATTATTAATAACCAAACGCTTGCCGTTAGAATGAATGTATTCTTATTACTGCCTCAGCTTTTCTACAAAAGCGCACAATGCGTAATGTGTGCGTGTCGTTCCCTGTTGAACACCCAGCGCACAGTAACCAAGTTACACCCACCAGACGGCGGATGGCGGACTACTGCGCTTTTTCCCGTACCCGGATGGAAAAGGCCCGGGCCGGATTGTCCACGGTCAGGGTACGGATCTCCCGGTCGGTAAACCCGTTGGACCGCAAGTCTGGCAGCAGGGCGGTGAAGAGGGCATCGTAGGGCCGCAGACGGCCTTCCGAGGTGAAGGAGTTTCCGTCGTGGGAAAGCAGCACCTGATGGAAAAACCCCCGCCGTTTCATCTCGGTCAACAACGTTAGGTGCTTCTTAACGGGATCATTTCCCTGGTCGGGCAACTGAAGCCCGTCGAAAGAAAGCCACGCGCCCCGTTGGGCGGCTGGCAGCAGGTCTTCCGACTTCTCTACCGCGTGCGCGTGCACCCAGATCCAGGCCGTCGGGTCCACGTCCTCTTCGTCCAGAATGGCCAGTTGCTGATAGGCCGCCTGCGGGTTGTTGCCCGTGTGCACGGCCAGCGTCAGGCCGCTGGCGCGGTGGGCAAGGGCGCCCGCGCGGATAAGTTTGGCATCCGTGTCGGAGAGGTCGCCGCCGTCGACGGCCAGTTTGACGAATCCGGGCCGGATGTCCGTGCCACCGATGCCGTTCCGCCACTCGTCCAGCCAGCGCGCTGCGATCTCACTCGGCGACTCGGACGCCACGAAAACGGGCACGTAACGGTCGTCGGCGGCTCCGTAGTAGCCCGTGTTGGTGACCAGGTGCAACCCGGACCGTTCCGAGAACGCTTTCAGCAGCCGGGGATCCCGGCCGAAATACGCCGCGGTGCAATCGAAGATGATGCGGCAACCGAGGCTTTTGACCCGCTTCAGGTAAGGCAGCACCTGGGCCGTCAACCGGACTTCGTCGTACCGGGGCAGTTCACTGCTCGCCGCCCCGAAGGTGGACATCAGGTGTTCGTGGGGCAAGGCGAAGCCCATCCGGCGGGCGGCGATTTCTCCCCGAACCGTCATGATCCGGCTACCCGGGGCGATTTTCGCGGCCGCCGTCCCGGGCGACCACGCCCAACCGCCGACGGCCGTGAGGGCCAGCGTTTTCAGGAATCTCCGACGGCCGGACGGGGAGAGAAACGGGACTTTTGCATCGGTTAAAGTTTCCATGTCGTCTTCTTGGCTAACGGCCCTTTGCCTATTGCCCGTCCAGTCCGTCGCGCAGTTCGGTGAGGAAAGTGCGGAGTTTGTGCAGCGAGGCGATGACGGCGGCGTTTTCGGAAGTTTGGTACTCCTTGGCTTTGATGGAATCGCGGGCGCCCTGCAAGGTGTAGCCTTTTTCTTTGACCAGTTCGTACACCCGTTGGAGGAGTTCAATGTCGTGCCGGGTAAACTGACGGTCGCCTTTCTTGTTCTTCCTGGGCCGGATGAAGTCAAACTCCGTTTCCCAGTAGCGCAGCAGGGACTGGCTCACCTTCAACTGCGTAGCTACCTCGCTGATGCTGTAGTACCGTTTTTCTACCTCCTCCACGGTTGGTTGTTGGTTGATCGTTGCCGGTTGGTCGGGGCAGGCAAAGGTAGCCGATAAAAAACACCCGTGCCACCACTTCCGGGAAATGGTGGCACGGGTGAATGGCAACTGACCGTTGGGTTGCCGGCGGCTTTTGCGTCCTTGCGTCAGACCAGCGAGTCGGGCGATTTCCTACGACAGCGACTGGTTCTCGACGGAGGCCAGTTCCAGTATCTTCTGGTACTCGGCGGGGGTGAGGTCGTTGAAGAAGAAGTGGATCGGGTTTACTTTCACGCCGTTGTGGATCACCTCGTAGTGCAGGTGCGGGGCCGTTGAAGAACCGGTGCTGCCCACGTAACCGATGCATTCCCCCCGCCGGATGCGTTGCCCCACCTTCACGGCGAAGGCACTCATGTGGGCGTAGAGGGTCACGTAGCCGTAGCCGTGGTTTACTTGCACCTCGTTGCCGTAGCCGCCGACGTTACCGGCCACCTTGCTCACCACGCCGTCGCCGGTGGCGTAGATGGGCGTGCCCTTGGCGGACGAGAAGTCCAGGCCAGTGTGCATGCGCTTCACCTTGTAGATGGGATGGATGCGGTGGCCAAAACCCGACACCAGCTTGTTGAGCCCCTTGTTGTCGACGGGCTGCACGGCCGGAATGCTGGCCAGCATTTTTTCCTTGCTTTTGGCCATGCGCACGATCTCGTCGTACGACTTGGTCTGCACGTACATCTGCTTCTTGAGTTTGTCAACCTTCTGGGCGATGCCCACGATCAGGTCCTCCCGTTCCAGGCCCTTTTCCAGTATTTCCCGGTAGTGGTTGATCCCGCCTACGCCCACTGTGCGGACCGAGGAAGCCACTGGCTCGGCTTCAAAAATGACCCGGTAGATGTTGTCGTCGCGTTCCCGCAAGTCGTCCAACACCCGGTTTGCCTGAGTCATCTCCTTATTCATCACGTCGTAATACAATTTTAACTCGTCATTTTCTTTCCGCAGCAGGGCGGTTGAACTGGACTGGAAGAAATGATTGAAGACCGGAACAATGCCCAAGGCAAGCAGCAAGGAAACCGTTAGAAAGCCCAGCAGGTTGAGTATCCGATCGGACATTTTGGCTTTAACCTGTTGATACTTAAAAGTTTCAGTATCGTAATAATAGCTGATTTTGGCCATAATGTCAGTTCCTTTTTTAACCCTGGTTGTGCTTCTGTTCGGTGATCCGATACGATGGTATAAATGTGCGGGGTTTGGTAAAAAGAAAAAATTGGGCCTTTTGCCAGAACTTACGTCCGTTTCTTTCGGGGAAGGAAGGTGGGGATAGCGCGCGTTTCAAAGAATAGTTAAACTTAAGGCATTTATTGTACCGAACAGCCGAACCAAATAAACCCCGATTCGGGTTCCTCTCCTACGACGGAAAGTTCAATAGTCACCCGTACGGGGTGCCTGGTACATCCATCCCTCCGTTGACGTTTACTTTTCACCCAATGACTGCTCACGAAATACGACGGCAATTTCTGGAATTCTTCCGAACGAAAGGGCACCAGATCGTACCCTCCGCGCCCCTGATCCTGAAAAACGACCCCACGCTGATGTTCACCAATTCGGGCATGGCGCAGTTCAAGGATTACTTCCTGGGCAATGCCGTGCCGCCCACCAGACGGATCGCCGATACCCAGAAGTGTCTCCGCGTGTCGGGCAAACACAACGACCTCGAAGACGTGGGCTTCGACACCTACCACCACACCATGTTCGAAATGCTGGGCAACTGGTCGTTCGGCGATTACTTCAAGCCCGAGGCCATTGCGTGGGCCTGGGAACTGCTGACCGAAGTATACCAACTGCCCAAGGACCGCCTGTACGTGAGCGTGTTCGAGGGCGATGCCAACGAAAACATCGCTTTCGACCAGGAAGCCTGGGACCTCTGGAAACCCATCGTGGGCGAAGACCGCATCATCCGGGGAAACAAGAAGGACAACTTCTGGGAAATGGGCGACACCGGTCCCTGCGGCCCCTGTTCGGAAATTCACGTGGACCTGCGGCCCCGGGCGGAAAGAGACCGCCAATCCGGCAAGGAACTCGTCAACCACGACCACCCGCAGGTGGTGGAAATCTGGAACCTGGTGTTTATGCAGTTCGAAAGGCAGTGGAATCCGGCAAAGGGGGGCAACGCCGCGTTGATCGAGTTTGAATCGGGCTACCACGGAAACCGAGACAGTCCCGAATACAAGGCTGCCCGGGCGCAAAAGCATTCGGAGGTAACTACATTAAAGGAATTGGCCGCTAAACACGTCGACACCGGAATGGGCTTCGAGCGGCTCTGCATGGCCATCCAGGGCAAACTATCCAACTACGACACCGACGTGTTCGGGGGAACGATCGCGTTTATCGCCCGCGAGTCGGGTCGGCGCTACGGCGAGGAACGTTCCGCCGACATTGCCATGCGCGTGATTGCCGACCACATCCGCGCCATCGCCTTCACCATCGCCGACGGACAGTTGCCGTCCAACAACCGGGCGGGCTACGTCATCCGCCGCATCCTGCGCCGGGCCGTGCGCTACGCTTACACCTACCTGGGCTTCAAGGAGCCGTTTCTCCATCGCCTGGTGCCGCTGCTGGCCGACCAGTTCGCCGACGTATTTCCCGAACTGGCCGCCCAACGGGATTTCGTGGCCAAGGTGATTCAGGAAGAGGAAAATTCTTTCCTGCGCACGCTCGAAGTAGGTTTGAAGAAGCTGGACCAGCTTATCGCCGAGTTAAAAAACCTCCCGGCTTCCGTGGAAAGGGTGGCCGACCGCGGTGGGGTCATCGACGGGGAAACGGTATTCGAATTGTACGATACCTTCGGCTTTCCGGTGGACCTGACCGCCCTCATTGCCCGTGAGCAGGGATTTGACATTGATGAGCAAGGCTTCGTCCGCGCAATGCAGCTTCAAAAGAACCGCTCCAAGCAGGCCGCCGCCACCGCCAGCAGCGACTGGGTGATCGTTCACGAAACCGACAGGCCCGAGTTTGTGGGCTACGAAGAACTGGAGACCCAAGCCCGGGTGGTCAAGTTTCGCGAGGTGAAAACCAAAACCACCGCGCAATACCACATCGTGCTGGACCGCACGCCCTTCTACGCCGAAAGCGGCGGCCAGGTGGGCGACACGGGCGTTTTACAAGGTTCAATGCCCGATGCTCAATTATTAGTGATCCGAATCATTGATACCAAGAAGGAGAATGACCTTATTATTCACGTCACGGAAGACAAAAACCTTGATTCTCTGCTTACGACTTTCGACTTACCGCTTACCGCTAAAGTAGACGCCCGCCAGCGGTTGCTGACCAACAACAACCACTCGGCCACGCACTTACTGCAAGCCGCCCTGCGCCGGGTACTGGGACCGCACGTCGGCCAGAAGGGGTCCTACGTAAGCAGCGACACGTTGCGCTTCGACTTCGCGCACTTCGCCAAGCTGACCGACGAAGAGATCCGCCGGGTGGAGCGGATTGTGAACGAGCGCATCCGGCAGGATATCCCTTTGAACGAGCAGCGCAACGTGCCCATCGAGCAGGCCAAGGCCCTGGGCGCGATGGCCCTCTTCGGCGAGAAGTACGGCGACTTCGTGCGCGTGATCACCTTCGACCGGGACTTTTCGGTGGAGCTTTGCGGGGGCACGCACGTTCCGGCCACCGGACGAATCGGTTTCTTCAAGATCCTCTCCGAAAGTTCCAGCCAGGCCGGCGTCCGCCGCATCGAGGCCATCACGGCGGAAAAGGCGGAGGAGTTCGTCACCGATCAATCATCCATGATCAACGATCTGAAGGAATTATTGAAAAACCCGGTGGATCTGCGCAAGTCGGTGGAGGGCTTGCTGGAGGAAAGAAACCGCCTGGGCAAGCAGATCGAACAGTTCGAACAGCAGCAACTGCAACTCACCAAGCAGCACCTGCTGGGCAAGGTGCTGATCAGCAACGGCCTGCGCCTGATCGCCGAGCGGGTTTCCGTGTCGTCGGCCGATACGCTCAAACAACTGGCCTACGAACTGAAGGCCAAGGTAGACCACGCCGTGCTGATCCTGGCCGCCGACATTGCCGGCAAGCCCCAACTGGCCGTGATGATCGCCGACGAACTGGTAGAAAAAGGCTGGCACGCGGGCAACCTGGTGAGGGAACTGGCGAAGGAAATCAAGGGCGGCGGTGGCGGACAGCCCTTCTTTGCCACCGCCGGCGGCTCCGATCCGGGTGGCCTCGACCGGGCCCTGGAAAAAGGAAAAGCGTTGGTGTTGGGACAACCGTGACGCGGTTTTGGTACCCGGGGTACTGACATTGCGCGCACAATGCAGTTTTTGACGTAGCGGTGGGTATTTCTACTTAGTGAGAAATACCCGCCGTTTTCGTCGATTCCACCTGGTCGCCCCTTTGGATACCCGATACCCCATTTTGCGTGGGGTGGAAACACCCCACGCCACCCGGGAAGGTTGCACTGTTGCACAGGCAGAATTTCATTTTGGTATTATTTCTTTTTTAACCCCCGGTAGGTTGCCGCCGCTACCAATCCGCCGGCCAGGTACCAGGCCACGGTCATCGCTTTCGTCTGAAAGGTGCGCCCGCTGGGCCGCTTGCCCAAGCCCAACGGTCCCGGCAGAAACACGCCGCCCAGGCCCGCCGCCGTGCCCAGCAGAACACCCCGCAACCACGCGTTTTTCCGGCGGCCCGCGCCCACCAAACTGTAGTAAAGTGCATTGCTGATCACGTCGCCCAGCAGGGCCACGGGTTGCAGGGTTTGGTCGTCGGGTGGAGTTTCGCCCGCGCGCCGCATCAGCTGGGCGATGGCCCGGCGGCCCAGTACGTCCATGCGCGGGGCATCGGGGTTGATGCGGCGGACGGTTTCGTGCAGCAGGGTAAGGGTAGCCGCTCCCGCCAAGCCACTTCCCAGTGCGGAGATCGTCATTTGATTCTCTTGTTTTTAACGGGCATATCGTGCAGGGCGTCCTTGGTTTCTTGAGCCATTTCCTCCACTGCTACCGCGTTTTTGCTCGCCCGGGCCGCCGCCACCCACGCCACCCCCGCCGCCGCCGCGTTCAGGATCGCCCGCATCACCCGGTCATCCGAAATGAAAGGCTTGATCATTTTATAAAACGGGCTCTTTTTGCTTTTTTTCTTCTTTCCCATGGCCTTATTATTTATTGTTTGGTTTCGTTGTCCGATTGATCGATCGGCAAAGTAACCGGATTTTACGAATTGCCGACCCCTTGGTTGCTAGCAGCGCGGACCTTCGTTGAATCGTAACCGTTTTCCTTCCCCCATCTGGTACGACTTGCCGAAAGGACATAACCGACTTGAATGATTTTTTTGACAACAATCATCTTGTAATCAATTTATCGGTATTACTGGGGTATTGCCATAAAACAAAAACCCACCCCTTTGCCAAAGGTGAGCTTTGTTTTTGTGAAAAGTAGAGCCGCCGGCCGTACTGAGGACGAGTACCTTGGAGGAGGCAATGCCAACAACGCACTAAGTCGCCGGCAACGGTTTTTTTCTTCATCCAGTTGCTACCCCCTTCTGAACGGACAGGAGGCTACCCCAACCTGGCGATCTTACGCAGCGGCGTGGCGTCACCAATCAATGGTTGTTTCTACGTAAACTCAAGGGATAACCGTGCAAAAAAACACTACATCATTGAAATCGTGGTCACAGTTAGGGTTAGTTCGATTAAGATCCTCAAACCCAATCAGAACTTTGTTTTCAGAAGGATAATCGATCAGAACTGCGTGCTTTTTCAAGTTAGGATCAACTTCAGGATTTAAAACATCGTTTGAGCAGAAATGCACACTCTTATTATCGACTGTATTAGTAGTACTGTCCCAGGCCTTTTGCAATAAAACAAAACCAACGGAGGTGCCGACATCAAATCTTCCAATCCTAACCTTGTCACCTTGTTGCAGCGGCGTACCTTTTCCAGAGTTAGGAAACACGTAAGTGATTTCTTTTATGTCTTTCGTGCTTACTGGCGGCTGATTGGTGGGATACGTGTAAAAAGCAAATGTATTGGTAGCTGCGCCGTTTTGCGAAACAAAAGTTATAAACACGTCTGATTGCTGGGTGATTACAATATCGGCAATTGCGCTGGTTGTAAGCAGTTCCGGATTCGTGGTTCTTAAATCTGTTTTGTCCGGCAGGGCATCCTTGATGAAGGAAAGCAAAGTAGGGGAAATTACATCTCTGGTTAACAAATAATTCGGTTTTCCTAAAGAATCGTACGTTCCCAAAGTTTGATAGTTTGTTGAGGTAAACTCTACGGCCCTGGTTACGGGTTCTTCCTTTTTACAGGAAACAGACATTAAAAAAACCACCCAAAGAAGTACATAGTTTTTTGTTTTCATAATCAATGAACTGTTGGTAGTGAAGATGTTGTACGTAATGAGAAGCAAATACAATTAAGTGAGACCCATCTACCGGTAAGATCTGAACGTTTTACAATGTATAATTTATTTATGTTCAAAAGAGAAATGAATGTTCCGACATTGATGGCTATGTTATAATTTGCATATCCCAATCTGTCATTACCTGTATAAGAAATTGTGA
>JACMKY010000507.1 GCA_014379925.1 Cytophagales bacterium
GGCGGACCTGCGGGTGACTCGACCCGCACCAGAACTCCCTCACATACGAATTCCTGGTGGCTCCCGACGCCGACGCCGATTCGATCCGGCTTCGGTACGTGGGGGCATCCGCGGTGGCGGTGCAGAACGGGCAATTGACCATCCGGACCAGCCTGAACACGGTAACGGAAACCAAGCCGTACTGTTACCAGACCGTAGCGGGTCAGGTCCGGGAGGTGGCGGCCCGGTTCGATCTGGCAGACAACCAGGTAACCTTCGGATTTCCGCGGGGCTACGCACGGGCGCACGCACTCGTCATTGATCCGGTGCTGGTTTTCGCCACCTTCTCCGGCTCGGTGTCCGACAACTGGGGGCACTGTGCCACCTACGACGCCGAAGATAACCTGTATTCGGGCGGAACCGCCTTCGGTGCCGGTTTCCCGGCCACCAACGGCGCCTTCCAGGTCCGGTACAGCGGGGTGGTGGATGTGGCCATTCTGAAGTACAACCCCACGGGCAACCAACTCCTCTACGCCACTTACCTGGGCGGCGAGGAAGGCGAAGTACCCCACAGTCTTTACGTGAACAAAAAGGGCGAACTGCTGGTGTTGGGGACGACCTCCTCCCGCTCCTTTCCCGTTACCCCCAACGGCTACGATCGTCTTTTTAACGGCGGCACCGAATTGCCAAAAGTCGGTAACACGCCTTCGGCCGTCATCAGTGGGATCTCGTACCCGAACGGGAGCGACCTGTTCGTAGTCAAGTTGGTTGCCAACGGAAGCCAGCTGGCGGGCTCCACCTACCTGGGAGGCTCGGGCAACGATGGCATCCGGCTGGAACCGACCGTGATCCGGAACTACGGCGATCAGTTCCGCAGCGAGTTGATCGCCGATGCCAACGACAACGTGTACGTGGCGTCGGTTACCGCCTCCGCCAACTTTCCCGTCCGGAATGCCGGGCAGTCGTCCTACGCCGGCAACCTCGACGCGGTGGTGCTGCGGCTCAATCCGGACTTGTCGGACTTGCAATGGAGCACTTTCTTCGGTGGGCGCGGTTTGGATGCGGCCTACAGCCTGCGCATTGGCGGGGACGGAAGCGTGTACGCAGCGGGCGTGACCACCAGCGACAACCTGCCCACGCAACCCAACGCGTGGCAAAGCGCTTTCGCGGGCGGGGAAGACGGCTTCGTGGTCAGGTTCCGCAACGACCGTTTGGTGCAGGCTACGTACCTGGGCACCAACGCGGCCGACCAGGCCATGCTGCTGGATCTGGACCCGGCCGACAACGTACACGTGCTGGGTCTGACGCTGGGCACCTATCCGGTATCGGCGGGCGTGTACCACAACCCGGGCAGTCGCCAGTTCATCCACGCCCTGGATCCGAGTTTATCCCGAACCGTTTTTTCCACCGTGATCGGCTCGGGAAGGCCCACCCCCGACCTCTCCCCGACGGCCTTCCTGGTCAACGAATGCGGGAACATCTACCTGTCGGGCTGGGGGGGCGTGATCAACCAACAAGCCGGAAATCCGGCCAGCAGCACCCGCAACCTGCCCGTCACGCCGGACGCCTACCGCGGCGCTACGGACGGCGATGATTTTTACGTGATGGTGTTGGAGAAGGAAGCGCGGTCCTTTTTATACGCCACTTTCATGGGCGATCCCACGCCCGTCACCAATGGCCGTGGCAGCCACGTGGACGGAGGTACGTCGCGCTTTAACAAGAAAGGGGTAATTTACCACGCCATCTGCGCCTGCGGGGGCAGCGGCTTTCCCACCACCCCGGGCGCGTGGTCTAACCTGAACCGGAGCGAAAACTGCAACAACGCCGCCTTTAAATTTGACATCGAATCGCTGAAAGCGGACTTCGACCTCTTCGACAGCCAGAATGCCAAGAACGTCACCACCGGGTGCGCTCCGTTTGCCCTTCGTTTCGTCAATACCAGCGTCGGGGGCATTACCTACGAATGGGACTTGGGCAGCCTGGCCAAATCGGGTCAATCCGACCAGGTTTCCTACACGTTCAACCAACCCGGGGAGTACGTGATCGTACTGAAAGCCTTTAATCGGCTCACGTGCCAGAAGGAGGACACCGCGACGAGAACCATCCGGGTGTTGCCCGCGAACTTCAACGTCATCGGCAACCAGCAAGTCTGCAAGGGGGCAAGTGTGCAACTGAAAGCGGAATGGGGAAACCGTTACGTCTGGACGCCCGCCACCGGACTGAGCAACGCCAACGTGGCCGACCCCGTGGCTACGCCAACCAGCACCACGCGGTACCGGGTAACCATCACCAACGAAAGCGGTTGCACGGGTGAGAAAGACGTGCTGGTAACGGTAACCGAGACCCGGCCGGACGATTTTGAGCTGTTGCTTTCCTCGGAATGCGGTAAACCCGTGGCGGTCGGGTTCATCAACCACGTGGAGGGGGCCGACCGGTTTGTCTGGACGATGGGCAACGGTGACACGCTGCGGGCGGCCACGCCCTCAACGTACGTGTATCCCAAGTCGGGTACCTACGAGGTAGCGTTTACCGTATTTCGTGGGGAGTGTGCCCAGACGGCAACCAAATCCATCGAGATAATGAACCTGGCCGACCCACCCAACGTGGTGACACCCAACGGCGATGACAAGAATGAAACCTTCCTCCTGGCCCTGAGAGACGTTACTCCCCCGGTAGGGGTTGACGGCTATAAACTGGAAATCTTCAATCGCTGGGGCAAAACCGTCTACCAAACCGACGTCTACCGCAACGATTGGGGTCCGGGAGTGGCCAACGGGCTGTATTACTACCTGCTCACCTCACCCGCCGGCATTCAGTGCAAGGGCTGGGTGCAGGTATTGCGCTGAACGGGTTATTGTCGTCACCGTCTGGAAGAACGACCCACAAAAAAACCCGGGAACGGGCCGGGTTAAGATGCACCTTTGGGAAAAAGTGGATTGCGTCCACTCAGTCTCTCCATTCAAATCATCCCTCACTCCACCCTCTAGAAAGCGGCCTCCAGCTCCTTGGCAGCATCCTCAACTCCTTTTTTCAGGTCCTTCCAAGCTTCTCCGGTGGCCTTACCCACCTCGTCGAGTTTGGTATCCAGCTGATTTCGCTTCGCTTCCAGATCGTCGATCCGTTGCTGGGTTTCCTTTTTGGCCTGGTCACCCTGCTGGTCAGCCTTCTGGCGCATTTCCTCAATCTTTGCGTCCAGTTCATCGCGTTGCTTGCGCACGCCCGCCACGAACGCATCCCTTTCCCGATCAGCTTCCGCGCCGACTTCGGCGGCCCCGTGTTCCGCTTGGTGGCCAACTTTTTCAGCTTCCCGCTCCACTTTTTCCGCCGCGGCGTCGTCTTCCTCCTGGGTTGTCTTTTCCGTATCGCTGCCGGGATATCCCTTCTCCGTGGCGGAACCCTGGTTAGAACCGCACGCGCTCATCACCAACAGCAGACAAAGTACCCAGAAAGCCAGTGCCTGGACCATAAAAACCTGGGAAGACTTCAACATTGAAAGCAGTGATTTCATTGGTTTTTGGTGATTAAGTTCAATACTGGCGTTTCGTCGCTGGGGAGTTGTACGGCAAATGCCCCGGTCGGGTTCAATGCCTCATTCGTCAATTCGGCGACCTGCCGGGAAAGACCTGACAACCAAGGGGCAGCGTTATCCGCCCGCTTTCTTGACCCGGTAGCCTTCCGAAACCAGCCACTGCACCACTTTGTCGCGAAAATCGCCTTGAAGGAGAATTTCGCCGTTTTTGCAACCGCCGCCGCTGCCGCATTTGGATTGCAGTTTTTTGGTGAGTTCTTCGAGGTCTTTTTCCGTTCCTTGAAAGCCGGTGACCAGGGTCACCTGCTTGCCCGCCCGTGCTTTCTTGTCGAGCGTGACCTTCAGGTTCTGCTGCGCGGGAAGCAAAGTGACGGTTGCTTCGGGGGTAGTTTGCGGGTAAGCAAACGCCGGATCGGTGGAGTAAACAACACCTTCCCTTTTCTGGTTGATTTTAGCCATCGTAACGTGAAGATAACGGGTATACGAATTTCGGAGCAAGCGAGATGCGCCAAGCGGTTTTTTTGCACATACCCGAATTATCCGTTACCTTTGCCAGCCGGTTTTAAATCAACCATCCTGTTCCCCGTTAATTTTCATTCAAAGCACGTCATTACCGCCATGACCGTTACCCGACTCAAGAGAAAAGAACAAAGAAACCGGTCCAAGGCCAGCGACCGTCAGGCCCGGATTAAACAACTGACGGCCAAGCCGGTGATCAAGAACGTAGACATCGAGGCCATCAAGCAGGAGTTTGCCGAAAAAGCCGCGGCCAAGGCCGCTCAAGCCCGGTTGTCGGTGGAGTCCACACCCGTTTCCGCGGCTCCCCGAGCTACCCCTGCCGCCGTGGTAGAAGCACCGGAAACGGTGAACGCGCCGGAGGTTGCCGCTCGGCAAGCCGAAGCTCCGGAAACGGCGAATGCACCGGAAGAAGTGGAAACTGCCGCTCCGCGCGTCGAAGCGGCTACTGAGAAAGCACCCGAAACCAACCTCGAAGTTGCCCCCAAAGAAGCCGCCGCTCCGCAAGCCGAGGACACTACCGAGGAAGCACCCGAAACCAAAGCTGATTAATCGTCTTTTACCCCGTCCTTCCCGCCCCACTGACAACCAGGCTTTTCTCGTTCCCCCGTGCTGCCCGTTTCACCCCCGGTCCTCTCCCCTGCCACCCTGGACTTTCTGCGCCAACTGCGCGACAACAACCGTCGCGACTGGTTTACGGCCAACCGGGTTCACTACGAAACGGCCCGGGCGGAGTGGGAAGAATTCGTGGGCGGGTTGATTACTCAAATCGGCCAGTTTGACGACATCACCGGATTGACGGCCAAGGACTGCCTCTTCCGCATTCACCGCGACGTGCGCTTTTCCAAGGACAAATCTCCCTACAAAGTCAACTTCGCGGCGGCCGTCGGGCCGGGCGGCCGCCAATCCAAGCACCTGGACTATTACCTTCACCTGGAGCCGGGAGCTTCATTTTTGGGCGGCGGGGTTTACGAGCCCACGGGCGAACAACGGGCCAAGATCCGCCAGGAAATCGACTACAACGCCGCCGAAATCAAAGCCATCGTGCACGCACCCGCCTTCGCCCGCTTTTTCGGGGAGGTGCAGGGTACCAAGCTGAAAACCACGCCCAAGGGATACGACCGCCAACACCCGGACATTGAGTTGCTCCGGCTTCAGCAGTTTTTCTTCACGCACCCCTACTCCGACACGGCGGTGCAGTCGCCCGATTTTCTGGCCAAGGTGGTGGAAGGGTGCCGCATCCTGAAGCCCTTGTTGGACTTCTTCAATTACATCCTCTTCGAGGAGAAGCCTACGGAAAAGTAGCGGTCCGCTGGTGCCGGCCTTGCGAAACAACCGCTTCGGCGGACCGACTGCGGCCAGCAGCCCCATCCGGCGCGGTTGCGGGGAGAACCAGGTTTTTTGAAGGTAATCTAGCTGGCTAAAGATGGCTTCTTTTCCATGAAAGAGAATGTCCGGTTCCCCAACCTGGATGGATTACGCTTTTTGGGTTTTCTGTCCGTTTTTTTATCCCACAGCTTCTACACAAAAAATGTTTTTGTCCAACAGCAAAGCCTTTACGTGTACCTGAGTAAGGGGCAAACTTTTCTTGAAACGGATATCAATTTTTTCTTTGTTCTTTCCGGCTACCTGATTACCCACTCATTGCTTCAGGAAGAAGCGCGAACCGGTCACATCAACGTACCTTATTTTTACGCCCGACGGTTGCTGCGGATCTGGCCTTTGTACTACGCTTGTCTACTATTTGGCTTCCTGGTTTTTCCGTTGCTCAAATCCTTTTTGAATTTACCCAAGGGTGAGGTAGCCAATCCACTGCTTTACTTGACGTTCCTGGGCAACTTCGATTATATTCAGCACGGCATTCCCACCGCATCTTTTCTGGGGATACTCTGGTCGGTGGCCGTTGTAGAACAGTTCTATTTAATCTGGCCCCTGTTGTTGAAGGTAGTTAGATCCGAAAGGGTTCTGCTTCTTATTTTATTGATTGTTGCTTCCGTTCTGTTTCGTTACTTCAACGCCGACAATAACACTATTTTGTACTTTCACACCCTGAGCACCACGACTGATTTGGCCGTGGGTGCTTTGTCGGCGTGGCTCTGCCTCCGGTTTGAGTCAGTCATTGCCTTCTTTAAAGGCATGAAAAAGTTGCCGATCGTGGGCGGGTATCTGATGGGTATGGTTTTACTGGTAAACCTAAAAACCCTGTTCGTAGGGGATTGGCTGATTGCGTTCGAAAGATTGCCAGTGGCCGTTTTCTTCTCATTTGTAATACTGGAACAGAATTACGCCCAGCGCTCTTTTTTTAAGATGACCTCCTCCGGGTTTTTCTCCTACTGGGGCCGGTATACCTACGGGCTCTACTGCTTCCACCTGATTGTCTTGTTATTCGTCAGTCGTGTTTTTATGCTCATCCGTTTGGAAGAATCCATATTTACCCTGGCTCTTCAAAGCCTGTTGGCATTACCGATAACAATGGCCGTCAGTTGGGTGAGCTACCACTACTTTGAAAAATACTTTCTCCAATGGAAAAAAACATTCTCCGTGGCGAGGGGGTGAGCATCTTTGGTGCGTTGGGTTAGTGGATAACCCAATAGAATTGGGCATTTGTTTTCACTCCCGCTTTTCGTCTCCCAGCAACACCTTCCAGGCTTCCGCCACCTGCCCGGCTTCCAGGTAACGCTGCGCCAGGCGGTGCCGGTGGTGCCGTTCCGCTGCCGGGTCGTTGCCGAATTGTTCGCGAATGGATTGAATGTCGGGCGTGGACTGGAAAGCCCGGATGGACGTTTCGTCGGGCA
>JACMKY010000508.1 GCA_014379925.1 Cytophagales bacterium
GGGTTTATTCGCGTGATTGGTGTCATTGAAATTCGTATACCCATACGGCGATGCCAAACGGCGCGAGTGGGGCAACGGCGGCGTTTTCAGTCAATGGTTTTCGATCAGACAAGGCTTTCAGGCTTCCCTTTCCGGTCCGAACCAGGCCCGGCCGTAGCCGAATGCGGGCCGTGGTTGCCTGGTCTTGGTTGTTGAGCAGGACCACGAACAACTGCTTTTTGTCGGGTGATTGGGCCAGCACGTAGTCCACATTCGGGTTGTCGGGGGTGACCACGCCTTCCCGAACCAGCAACTCGGCGGGCTGACCGTAGATGCGGCCCGGCGCAAAACCGTAGGTCTGGTGCGGGCCGACCTTGGGCGTTACAAAGCCGCGCGGAAACGTCACCTGACCACCGGACCGGAGTTCTGCTTCGGCCAGCAGGTAATCGGTTATCCAGCCGATTTGCCACCACGCGTGGTGCGGATAGGGCCCCGCCCCCCGGTTCATGGCGTTCCAGTAGTAGGATGCCACGCTGGTTCGGGCGTCCACGAAAGCATCGCGCCCGATGGCTCCGGCCCGCGCCATGTCGACAAAAATCGGCTCCTTCGTCAGTTGGTACATCCGGATGAACAGCCCCGCGTGGCTGGCTAACTGAATGGGTCCTTGCCGGTTGGCCGACCCGAAAATGCCGCCGTGCTCAAAACTCAAGCCCGTCTGGCTGATCTCCCAATCTTCGCGCTCCGTCCCATTCACCGTTTTGCGCTGCCGGGTCGGAATGGGGTGGGTATAAACGGAAGTGGTGTAAATTTTGGCCGCGGCAATGGCCGCTTGCCGGTAGCGGTCATCGTGGGTGAGGTCGTATAAGTCCAGCAGGGCCTGCGCCGATTGTCCCGTGGCAAAATCGGGGGCGTAGCGGGCATCCCCGCACACGCCCAGAAAACTACCGGTCTCAACGGCATTTTTGATGAACCAGTCGGCCCCTCGGCGGGCGGCGGTCAGGTACCTCGGGTCGTTGAGGATTCGGTAGGCAACCAACAAGCCATAAAAGGTAGGGCGAACGTCCTGGATGTCGCGGAACGTTTCCTGCCCGGTCTTTCGGTCGTAAGCCACGGCCCAGTTGCCCGCCGGTTTCTGCCACTGCACGAGTCGGTCCGCCCCCAGCCGCAGCCGTTCCCGGAGTTCGGCATTGTCCGGCTCGAACAGCAGCATATTGCCCATGTCGAGCATGGTGTAGTAGGTCAATCCAATCGGCTCCACCACCGCGCCCCACTCCTCCACGAACTTCTTGGATTTGGCTAAATAATACTGACCCTCCACCGACCCCTTGAAAAAATTGTCGGTCGTTTCCTGCTGCGCCAGTTTGAAGTTCAACGCGTACGGCAACACGTTTCGGGTCAGCAGCGAGTCCCGCGTGGCCCGGGCCAGCATCCACATCGCGCCGTAATCCGAGTTTTTCATGGCGTCTTTGTCCGAGCCAACCACGCCCCCGAGGTACGACTGCGCCCCGATTTTCCGGCCCTCGAACTCCTCCACGTTCCACAGCGAGGTTTTCGGGTCCGTGAGGTAGTGCTGCATCTGCTCGACGCGGCGCGTGAGCGACTGTTTACTTTGCCGCAACGCCAGCGACTCCCGAAAACGGTATACCCCGTAAACGGCGTGGTTGATGGCCGCAAACCAGTCGCCATCCGTGAGGCTGTAGCGAAACGTGTAGCGCACCACCTCACCCGGCTTTAACGCTGATTTCGGCTCCCCCAAAACGGGATAGTACAGGGTTGGGCTGAGGTCCGCCCGGCGGTTTTTGTGCGATAACCCAATGAACCAATCCGTTTGCGTGAGGTGGTCGCTGGCCCACGGATTACGGCCCAGTGCGGGATCGGGAATGACTGACAAAGTCTGGCCCCGTTTGGTGCTGACCAGCGGACACAACGTACTGGCGCACCGTTCCCGATAAATGACCGGCAGGTCGGGAATGCCGTATCCGTAGGCGTAGGCCAGCGCGAAGTTCTTTTGAATGCGGTTGCCCTGAAAATAGCCCGGTACCGTGGCCCAGGCCAGGTCGGATTCCGCCACCGTCGCCAGGGTGGGGCTGGCGGCCGAAAAATAACCCGCCTGCTTGGCGGTCAGCGTTTGCGTAACCAGGACGTCGGTCGGAAATGCCGGGTCGAATTCCCAGTCCGTCGTAATGACCGCGGTATTTATTTCGTGCCGGAACCGAAGTGTATTGGTGCCCATTTGCTGGCCCGTTCCCGGAAAAAAATGAACCGCCTGCCCCGCCTTGTTCAGCGATACCGGATTGGTGGCTTCGCTCCACTGCTGGGTCTGGTAGTGGTAAGCCGGTCCCGGAAAAAGTTCGCCGGTAATGCTTTTGAACGTCGTATCCGGTTGCGGATTGGGTTTATCGGCGGCATACAGCACCGTATGTTCACCGGAGGGCGTGCCCAGCGTTGCCCAGGACTTGCCCGTGCGAACGGCCACGCGGTTGAGTTGCCAGCCGCGGGACGTTCGGTGCCATGCTAATTTCACCCGGTCGTTTTGCAACGACAAATCCTGGCCGGTCTGCGCACCGCAGGGGATCAGCACCGCCGTGGTTGCCAAACCCACCGCGGCAAGGCCATACAGAATCCTTTTCATCGGGCTTATTGGTTAAGGTCGGCTATTTTTTTGGCTATTGACTGTCCAATGATTCAGCCCGTCTGGTTGTACTGAATGGCATCCTCCAGCCACCCCTTGGCGGCCAACCAATCGGTTTTATGGTAGACGGCACGGGCTTTTTGAAGCATCCGGGCAACCTTCGCCTTCACGGCTTGCATTCTAAATACCAATGCCTTATTTAGCAATTTGAATTCCTTTTAATACCCCCGCCACGGAACGGAGGCCGCCGTCTTCGCCCGTGGTGCCTTCAACCCGCCACTCCAGCCCCGTTGTTGCCTCGGCCATTGGAATGCTGAACTCGAATGGATAGCTGCGGTCGGCAACCTGCTGCCACGGTTCGGTTCCGGCCGGGCGGTAAAACAGCGTGGCTTTTTTGAGTTGGTCGGCATTGGCCTCCAGCCAGATGTAGGCACTCGTCAGGCCGCGCCCGAACGACAGCGTCGTGGCCGATACTTTACCGAAAGGCGAATGGGTAATGCGGAAGCTTTTGCCGTCCGACGTGGCGGCGTGCTGCCCACCGTGGCGGGAAGCGGAATGCCGCCCAGCGGACTGCCGCCCGGTTGCCTGGAAAACCTTTTCCTGAAACTGCGTTTTGACCGCCAATCCATCGATTGCCAGCGCAGTAATGCCTTTGGGCGCAACGCGAACTTTCAGGATACCGTTGGTGAGGAGTGCGGCCGGAACGGGGCTGTTCTGCTGCCAGCCGCGGACCGGATACGCGCGGGCGACATCAACCGGAACAACGTTTGGATTGAGTCTTACCGTAACCTCCACCACCTCGGTGCCCTGGTTGGTGAGGGCCACGTAGAAGTTGCCGTTGCCGTAGCCCGTCAGGTAGTTGATCTGTTCGTTATCCAGGGTCAGCACTTGTTTGGGCAACCAGAGATTCACGTTTTGGTCACCGTAAAACTCCCCCGGCTGATGCCCGTACACGTTGCTTTTCAGGTAGGCATACCCCTGAACAAATTCGTGCGGGAAGCGAATGGCACCGTTCGATTGCGCGAAGACGTCCGTAATCAGGTAGTCAAACAGCAGGGCAATCTGCGGCCAGACGTGGTTGTAGTAGACCTGATTGTAGGAAATCTCGTTGAGCGGCCGCAGGGGGTAATCGGGTCGTTCGTAGACCGTGTTGAAAATGCCGTTGATGTCGTAGCCGGGGTAGTTGGTGTAGCGCCCCACCACCGCCGAGCGGGCCACCGACCGCAAAAAATCATCGTTGGTGTAGTGGGCCAGCCGCAGCAGGAAGGGCGCGTAGTGCGTCAGGAAAATGGCCGGGTTAGAGGCAAACGTGTTGCAGGCTTCGGGGGTCAAACCGATTTGTGAAACGCGCCAGGCCGGTACGGTTTGCGCCCCCGCCGTCATCAGCGGCATCTGGTCACGAACTCCCTCGTACGACCGGTAACCGACAATGCCATCCGGATTGATCGTGACCGTGCTGTCGGGAATGCGCGGGCTGAACCAGCAGTACTGGGCGTATCGCTTGGCACCGACGGCGGCCGCCTCGAGGTAGCGTTGGTCGCCGCCCGCCGGCCCGCCGGTTTCTTCGTAGAGGTCCAGCAGTTCGCTCCAGAGCGGGGCAAAATCCGACCAGAACTGCCCCGCGCCGGGCACATTGGCGTCGCGAAAGTCGGTTTGGGGCGTGTTGACCCGGCTTTGAATGTAGGCGTCGGCTTTTTGCTTCACAACCTGCAGCACCGCCGGGTCGTGGTTCATCCGGTACAGGCCGAGCAGGTTGGGCCAGGAGTCGCCGTGACTCGGAATGCGCAGGTTCAGTTCGCGGGTGGTGTGCCGGAGGCTGTCGGCCAGGTACCGAAAGAGGGGCGTGCGGTCCCGGAAAAACGTGTTCAGCGTGGCCAGTTCGGCTACCTCCAGGCACGGCCCGGCCATCCGGCTGGATGCATTCTGCCGTTTGACGTCTTTCTGAATGGTAAACAGGTATTTCTCGCGCGACAGGTTGAACTCAATCATCGGCAAGGCCCGCCGCTGGTAAATGCTTTCGTTGTCGGTCAGCAACGCCACCGACAGCGGATGCATGCCCGATACTACCTTCACGGTCTGGGCCACGTCGGTTGAATAATCGAACCCGCGCAGATCGGGATTCCAGCCGCTGTATACATCGTTCATGGCGTAGTCCACGAAGTTTTCGAGCGTCTGGTTCAGGTTCGTAAAGACGTTTTTGCGGTAGTCTTTGAACCCGAAAATGCGCTGCGCCACGTACTGAAATGCCGCCAACTGATTGCCCCGGTAAAACAGCAGCCGGCACTGCCCCCCGCCGGGCTGGCCGGCATTCAGCTTTGAAGCACCACTGCCCAGCACCGGCGCGAAAAACTGGGGCTGCGCCCCCCCCGTTTGGTTGCGGAGCAACACGCCAAACGCCAGTTTATCCAATTGCATGGACGGCAACCGGAACGGTATCTGGTCGGGATCGGCCACTACGCCGTAGGTAACGCCGTCTTTCTCGACCATCGCCGCGGGCAGGCCGCACATTTCTTCCACGGACAGAAACGACTGCGGCGGAAAGCGTTTTTCCTGCCAGACCCACGGTTGCCAGATGGCATCGGCCTGGGCCGGGGTCAGTTCGGGCATCCCGGCAAAACCCACTGAGTAATAGCCCGCGGTTTGGGGAGTTAGCCGATACCGGACAATGGGTTCGCCCGCTCCGGTGGGCAGCGTCAGCGAAGCGGTCAGTTGAAACGACGCGTGCGCTGGAAAGGTCCAGACGATTTCGTCGCCCGTTTGCCGGGCCGATTGGGCCCGGATGACAAGGGGTGGGGCCGCTTGGAAAAAATCGAGCGTCAGGTCGGTGGTGTTGGGTTTGGTCCAGCCGGGAAGTTTCAGCGTTCCCAACGCGTTATCGAATTTCCGGCCGTCCTGATAACTCAATTTCGGGTTGTCAGCCCGTTGCATAACGATGAAGCGGGGCTCGATGCGGTACGTTTTGGGCAGAGTACCCGCCAGGCTAACCGTGAGGGAGGCGTCGTTGTTGAGTCGGAAGGTGAACTGGTCGTTCGCCTGGGCGCTCAGAACGAGCGGCGAGAGAATCAAACCCGCGGATAACCATCCTCTGCTAATCATTTGGTGATTCGTCATTCAGTTCAAATTGCGATCACGTGCCGCACTCCGGCAAGCGGCTTTGACGCCCCGGTCCCTCCTTAACTTTAAGCCGGAGGGGCGGGGGTGGTGTTTTTATTGCCAAAGCGGGTTCTGTTGCAAGGCGGCGTTGGTGAGTATTTCCACGTTCGGAATGGGGAAGTACCGGTGCTTGTCGAGCACGGGTCGGGAAGGGTAGTACGAATTGGTCACGCTGGCCACCGTTCTGAATTTCCCGGTTCGGGTGAGGTCGTACCAACGATCGCCTTCGAAGCACAGCTCCCAGGAACGTTCCCGCAGCACCGCCTCCACAAAGGCCTCCTTGCCGAGGCCCGGCGAGAGATCGGGCAGTCCGGCGCGGCTCCGCACCCGGTTGATGGCCGCGTAGGCGATCGCGTTGGGTCCGCTGGCCTGGGCTTCGGCTTCGGCCGCCATCAGCAGCACATCCGCCAGGCGGAGCAGGGGGTAGTTGTTTTCCCCGTTGGGTCCGAGGGAGTTCACGTCGAGGAACTTCTTCACGAAGACGCGGTCCTTCAGGGTGGCGTCCGACTGCCCGATGCGCCGGCCGGCCGCGTTGATGTAGGCCGTGTCCATCAGTTGCCGCCGCTTGTCGGCCGGATCAAAGGATCCGAAGAACGACAGGTAACCAAACTGCGAGCCGTAGGCGGTTTTGGTGAACAGGGGGGGTGAGTTGGCGGGCGCGTAGAAAGCGACCATGTCCGAGGCGTTGAGGTTGGGCAGGCTGGAAAATTCCGCCGCAAAAATCACCTCGGTTCGGTTGGCGTCTTCCTTGGCCGGATCGTACAGATCGACTACGTTGGGAATCAACCGGTAGGCCGTGTTCTGCAACACCCGCTGCGCTTTTTCGGATGCCCGGGCCCAGTCGCCGTGGTAGAGGGCGGCCTTGGCCCACAGCGCCGAAGCCGCGCCGGTAGCGGCCCGGCCCCGGTCCTTCGGCGCGGCGGGCAGGTCGCGCTCGGCAATTTCCAGATCCCGGAAGATGGACTGGTAGATTTCGTCCACCGTGCTTTTGCCGCTGCCGGGCGCAACGGCAGCATCGGCAATGTTTTTGGTAGATTGTTCCTTGAGGGGCACTTCGCCGAAGGTTTTCACCAGTTGAAAGTGGTAGAAGGCCCGCAGGAAGTACGCTTCGGCCAGGATTTGCCGCTTCCGGACGGGGTCCATCTGGATGGCCGGCACCCGTTCCAGCACCACGTTGGTCCGGTTGAGTCCGGTGTAGCAGAAACTCCAGTATTCGGAGACCAACGGGTAGGTGGCATCGAAGGAGAAAACCGTGAGTTGCTCCCGGGCCACCACCGCCCGGGGAAACATCTGGTCAGCGGAGTAGTCGGGCAACTGCCAGCCCACCCGGTTATAAAGACCGGCGACGTTGGCGTACGCGTTGGTGAGGCCCGACTCGGCGTCGGAAGCGGTTTGGTAGAACTGGTCGGGCGACAAAAAGGAATAAGGCTCTTCCTTCAGTTCGCAGGCCCCCGCGACCAGTAAAATGACACCCAGGAGCCCGGCGTTGGGATTGGAAATTCTTTTCATGAGCGGATGAGTCGGTCGTTGTTCGTTGATTTTATTGTTTTATCGTCTTGTCGAAGCAAAAGCAAGGTTCGGTACCAGCAGGATCACAGCAGGAAAACGGATGGTCAATCAACCCCGCAACGATCAGCCTAAAACGTGACCTGCACCCCCACCAGGTAGGAACGCGCCACCGGATAGCCGCTGTTGTCCACGCCCAGTTGCAGGCTGTTCTGCCCCGCCGTGTTCACTTCCGGGTCGTAGCCGGTGTAATCGGTGAAAGTCAACAGGTTGTTGCCACTGGCGTAGAGGCGGGCACCCTTGAGCCATTTGAGGTTCAGTTTGTCCACCGGCAGGTTATAGCCCAGCGTGACGTTCTTGAACCGCACGAACGAGCCGTCTTCGATGAAAATGTCGGCTTGGTTGAGCCGCTGGTTCTGGTAAGCCCGCACGTAGCGGTTGCTGGGATTGGCGGGTGTCCAGCGGTTGACGTATTCCTGGAGTTGGTTCCGGAGGCCGCCGCCCACTTCCAGCACCAGCCGCTGGGTGAAAAAGAGGTCGTTGCCCTGTACCCCCTGCACGAACACGCTCAGGTCGAAATTACCCCAACGGAAATTGTTGGTGAGGCCGAAAATGTAGTCGGGGTTGGGGTTGCCGATGATGTTCTGGTCGGCTGCCGACACGTTGCCGTCGCCGTTGAGGTCCCGGTAACGGACGTCGCCGGGAAATTTGCCCGTTGGAACGTTATCGCCCGTCTGGTAGATGCCGTCGAAGAAATACCCGTAGAACGATCCGATGGGTTCGCCCACCCGCAGGATGCTGGCGTTGGTGAAGCTGCCGATGTTGCCGGAAGTGGTCAGGATCTCGTTGCGGGTACCGTCAATCTTGGTTATTCGGTTTCGGTTGGCCGACACGTTGCCACTCACGTTCCACTTAAAATTGCCGTTCAGCACGGCGGCGGTTAGGGCCACTTCGAAACCCCGGTTCTCCAACTCCCCGAAGTTGCCGATGGCCGTGGCAAAGCCGGAGGACAGGGGAACGCTGCGGGAAAGCAGCAGGTCTTTCGTCGTCTTCACGTAGTAATCGGCGGTGAAGGTGAGCCGGTTGGTCAGCAAGCCAATGTCCACGCCGATGTCGGTTTGGTAGCTGTTTTCCCACTTCAGATCCGGGTTGGCGATGTTATCGGGGCCGATGCCGACGTTGCGGACGTTGCCAAAGCCGTAATTGCCGTTGGGCGTCAACCGCGCCAGGGAACCGTACAGGGGAATGTCGGCGTTACCGGTAACGCCGTAGCTGGCCCGGAGCTTCAGGTCGCTGACCACCGGCAGGGACTGCATGAAGCCCTCCTCAACGATTCGCCAGGCCACGGCCACGGAAGGGAAGAAGCCGTACTTGTTGTTGGCCCCGAACCGGCTGGAACCGTCCACGCGGGCGGCCAGCGTGAGCAGGTACTTGCTCCGGAAGTTGTAGTTGGCGCGGGCGGTGTAGGAATCCAGCCGCCATTTTTCGCGGCTGGTCCCCGCCGTGACGGTGGTGGCCAGTCCCAGGTTGTCGTTGGTAAGCACGTCGTTGGGAAACAGCAGGGCCGAGATGTTGTCGGTGGCCCGGATCTGACTCTGCGTGGAAAACACCCCGGTGAGCGTGAGGGCGTGGTCGTTGTTGAATTTCCGGTCGTAGGTAAGGATGCTTTCGTGAAGCACGTTGTTGGTGTTGGCGTGGGCCCGCCCCCCCAGGCCGCCGTTTGCCTGCCCGAACCGGATCAGCCGGCCCACGTAAGAATCCCGCACGTCGGAAAGCAAGTCAGCCCCCACCACGAACCGGTAGGTAAATCCTTCTAAGATCCGGTACTCGGCGAACAGATTGCCCAAAAGCCGGCCGGTCGTGTTCCGGTTCAGCACCTGGCTTTCGAAAGCCACCGGGTTGTTCCAATCCAGGTACCGGGCTCCGCCGGCGTTGCCGAACAGGGTCGGATTGCCCAGCGAGTCGTAAGGTTGGATGGTGGGCGGGGCCGTCAGCGCCGACGTGACGATTCCCGACCCCGCATTCTCGGCGTCGGTCGCGCTGACGGTACCGTTGTTGACGGAGTAGGAGTAAGTCAGGCTGGTACCTACTTTCAGGTTGCGGCCCACCTGGTGATCCAGGTTCAGGCGGAGTGATCCCCGGGTGTAGTCGGAGCCGATAATGATGCCGTCCTGCCTGAAGTAATCGGTGGAGAGGCTGAATTGGGTTTTCTCGCTGCCGCTCGATACCGAAATCTGGTGATTCTGGATGGGGGCCTCGCGGAAGATTTCGTCTTGCCAGTCGGTGCCCTCTCCCAGCCCCTCGGGATCGGGAAACAAGTTGCTACCCGACACTTCGTTTTCGAAGCGGGCAAACTCCGTGGCGTTCATCAGGTCAAGCTTTCGGTTGATTTGTTGCACCCCGTAGTAGCCGTCGTAGGTAACGTTGGTCACGCCGGCCTTTCCCCGCTTGGTGGTGATGAGCACCACGCCGTTGGCCCCCCGGGTACCGTAGATGGCGGTGGCCGAAGCATCCTTGAGCACTTCGATCGACTCGATGTCGTTGGGGCTGATGGTAGAGAGGGGGTTGAGGGCGTTGCCGGTGGAATTACCGAAACCCACGCCCCCCGTAGCCCCGCCACTGCTGCCCACCGGAAAGCCGTCGACTACGTACAAGGGTTCGCTGCTCCCGCTGATGGAATTGTTACCCCGGATGCGAACGCTGTTGCTGCCGCCGGGTGCCCCGGAGTTCTGGGTTACCTGCACCCCCGACACGCGGGCCTGCAAACCCTGCACGAAATTGGCGATGGGCGTCTGCTTCAGTTCCTCGGACTTGACGGAGGCCACCGAGCCGGTCAGGTCACTCTTCTTCACCGTCCCGTAGCCCACCACCACCACCTCGCTCAGGGATTCGATGTCGGGTACCAGCGACAAGTCGATGGTGGTTCGGTTGCCGATGGAGACCTCTTCACTGGTGTAGCCGATGTAGGAAAACACCAGCGTGGCGGCGCCAGCGGGAACGGAAAGGGAGTAGTTGCCGCCCGCGTCGGTGGAGGCACCGTTGGTGGTGCCCTTCACCACCACGCTGACGCCCGGCAGGGGTTCGTTCTCCCCGGTGGTTACTTTTCCCCGGACGGTGGCTCCGCCGGTACCCTGCCCCACGGAGCGAAGAGGCAAGCAAAACAGGGCCGCTGCGACGCCGAGGGCCCGGCAGGCGAAAAGCAAGGAATGGTGCATGGACGAACGTGGTTTGGTTGATGATTGGGGCAAGCGTACTACCACTTTAATACAAAAAAAATTATATGGAATCAAACCAGTAATTCTTTCGCGCTTTACGGATAAAATACATTTTATTCAATTGCGCCGGAAAAGCTTGAGCCGATGAAAGACGCTGAACGGGTTCTTTTTCTGCCCACCGTACCAATACTAATGGGTAGGATGCAATAAGCAAGCGTTTTACAGAATTTTGTTAAAAATATTTTATGGGAACATTCCCAAAACAATTGGGAATGTTCCCATAAAATTGACATAATGCGTTTGGTAGGGCAAGTCAGGCGAAAGTTCGCTGAAGCACTGGTTCGGGTTGAACAAACGGTTATATTAGAAAAATGACAAAAATCTATTTCTGTTAAATACGGGCTTCCTACCAACGTGCGGCCAGCCGGGGGCGGGGATCAAGCATCGGGTAGCAACTCATTCGAAACCAGGGCGGGTTGGGAGAATGGATCTTCGGTCGTTCACTTGGACGGGGCAAGTCCCCGGGTGATCCAGACCACGCGGGTCAGATTAGAAGAACCAGCAAGTGGCCGGAGCACCCGACGTTCCCAGGCGGGGCAGGAAAATTACCGGTTGGCAACAATTTTTGGTTGCCCCGCCGCAACGCCGCAAAAGCGATTTGTTTCGGGTACTTTCGGCACTGCCCCGGGGGTAGTTGCCGCACCAAAGCCATGAAGAAGCACCAGATTACCATCGTTGACATTGCCCGGCAGTTGAACTTGTCGAAATCAACCGTCTCGCGCGCCCTGACCGGTCACCCCAACGTCAACAAGGAAACCAAAAAGGCGGTCCTGGAGCTGGCCACCCAGTTGGACTACCAGCGGAACATGCTGGCCCTGAGTTTAGTCCGCAGCAAAAGCTACACGCTGGGCATCATCGTGCCCGAGTTTGTCAACCCGTTTTTTCCCTCCGTCATCATCGGCGCCCAGGGGGTGATGGGCGCGGCGGGCTACAACGTGATGGTCTGCCAGTCGAACGAATCCTATTCCACGGAGGTAACCAACACCAAGGCCCTGGTATCGGGACGGGTGGACGGGCTGTTGGTTTCCATCACCAAGGAAACGACCGATTTTGAGCACCTCAAATTTTTGCAGCGCAAGGGCATTCCCCTGGTCTTATTCAACCGGGTGAGCGAGGAAATGGCGGTGTCCAAGGTGGTGGTCGACGATTACGAGGGTGCCTTCCGGGCGGTGGAGCACCTGATCCTGACGGGTCGCCGGCGGATCGCCCACCTGGCGGGTCCGGAAACGCTGCTCATCAGCCGCAACCGCCTCAACGGCTACCTGGATGCCCTGCGGACCTACAACCAACCCATCGACGACCAGCTCATCCTGCATTACGACCTCACCCGCGAACACGCCCGGGTGCCCGTCAACCACCTGCTCTACCTGCCCCACCCGCCCGACGCCCTGTTTGCCATCAACGACCCCACCGCCATCGAGGCGATGCTGATCCTGAAAAGCCGCGGCGTGCGCATTCCGGAGGAGGTAGCCGTGGTCGGCTTCAGCGATGACCCGGTTTCCCTCATCATTGAACCCAACCTGACCACTGTGGCCCAGCCGGTGACGGAGATGGGGCAGGTGGCCGCCCAGCTTTTCCTCGACCAGGTCGACGAAGATCCGGGGGCTTACGTACCGGAAACCCGGGTGCTGAAAACCAAACTCCTCATCCGGGAATCGTCGCTCAAAAAGGGAGGGTGAAGAACGGGCCGGGTGTACCGCCGACCCGACTCCCGCCGCTGGCCGTCCGGAGCGGGGCTGGGGTTCACCGGTGAAGTAAAAATAACGTTCCGTTAACCTTTCAGTAACGCAGGAAACCGTTCTTTGAACAATTTTTCAACGAATCCTCCCGCCCCCGTAATCCGTCAACCGCCATGCGCCTGAAAATACCCGCCGCCATCCTCGCTTTGTCCATCGGGACCCTCGCTTTCCGGACGGAGGAAGTGCGCATGACCGTAAGTCGTTCGTCCACCCTGGATTCCTTGGGAGCCTGCCAGGGAATTAGTTACCAAAAGGGCAAGGCCTTCCTCTACGGGGACCGCGAGGTGGGCCTGATCCGGGAATACCGGGTAGAACGGGATAGCCTCGTTTACTTGGGCAGGGAAACCAAACTGACCCAGGCGGGAAAGGACGTAATCAACCACCCCACCGGAATCGCCTACCACGGTACTGACCCCACTTTCATTGGCAACAGCATCCGGTTAAA
>JACMKY010000509.1 GCA_014379925.1 Cytophagales bacterium
AAACTGGTGGGTACGGCGGGTGGCTTGTCCCTGCGCCGCAGCCTGATTGTTTTTCAATTCGCCACCTCGGTGGTCCTGATCGTGGGTACGCTGACGGTATCCCAGCAACTTCGTTACATGCAGGAACAGGATCTGGGCATCGACATTGCGCAAACACTGGTGATCCGCGCCCCGGGCCTGACCGATTCTACCTACGACGCCCGCGCCAACAGCTTCAAAACCGACATTGTAAACGCCCGCTTGGCCAAGCGCATTACTGCTTCGGCCTACGTACCCGGTCAGGAAATTTACTGGACCAACGGAGCGCGAAGGATGGACCTGGCCACGCAGCAGCCCGCTATACTTTACAATACAGCCATCGATTACGCGTACGTAGACGCGTACGGCGTAAAATTGGTGGCCGGCAGGAATTTTTCGAAGGATTTCAGCACGGACCGCAAAGCCGTT
This sequence comes from Cytophagales bacterium, assembly GCA_014379925.1. Lineage (GTDB taxonomy): Bacteria > Bacteroidota > Bacteroidia > Cytophagales > ES-bin-26 > ES-bin-26. The sequence continues at coordinate 448 of JACMKY010000509.1, forward strand.
TTGTTGAGCGAAACAGCCGCTGAAATGCTGGATTTTAACAGTCCGCAGGATGCCATCAACAAAGAATTGCTGAACGGGCGCGACACTTTACGCGTGGTTGGGGTGGTGAAAAACTACCACCAGCAGGGCCTGCGCCTGGCGCACTGGCCCATGATTTTCCGGCTGGCTCCCGATGCGGGCAGATTTTATTCGTTGAAAGTGGAAACTGCGCGCCTGCCGGAAACCCTGGCGGCCCTCAAAGCCAAATACGATCAGTTTTTCCCCGACAACCCATTTGAATACTTTTTCCTGGATGAATATTTCAACCAGCAATACCAGGCGGAACAGCGGTTCGGGCGCGTGTTTGGTCTCTTCGCGGGCTTCGCCGTCGTCATTGCTTGTTTGGGCTTGTTCGGCTTGGCATCGTTTACCGCCGGGCAGCGCACGAAAGAAATTGGCATCCGCAAAGTGCTGGGAGCGTCGGTTCCCAGCATTGTGGCGCTGATTTCCAAGGATTTTATTAAGTTGTTGCTGATTGCCAACGTGCTGGCCTGGCCGCTGGCCTGGTGGACGATGGATACGTGGTTGCGCGACTTTGCCTACCGCATCCACATCGGCTGGTGGGTATTCGCCCTGGCGGGCGGGGTCGCACTGGTGATTGCGCTGCTAACGGTGAGTTTCCAGGCCATCAAGGCCGCAATGGCCAATCCGGTGGAGAGCCTGCGCACGGAGTAGGCACCCATCGTGGACGCGGTCGGGAATGTCCGGTTTAGCCGTTTTGAAGGGAGCCTTGTCAAAACCTCGAACCTGTCCACGAAAATGGCCCCACGGGTTTTTGAGCAGGACGTTTCCTGCCTGCGCGCGGACCGGACGGTGAATTCCATCCTGGTGGATTTGCAAAACTGGCCGCCCGGCCATCGCCCTTGCCGGGTTCGGGCACGGGCCTGCTGGAAACCAACGGGATCTGAACTACTCAAAGCAGGCACCTCCTGGACCCGGTTACGGGACGGCGTATTTCACGTACCCGGCCAGTGTTTCGGGCAATGGCTCAAATTGGCGGAAGCACGCACGGGGCCGGAAGGGTGTTCTTTTTCGTACGGGTAGATTTGGTCGTTAGACGAAGTTGTGGTGAAACAAATTTCCGATCCGTTGGTTAGGAGACGGTTGGTATAGGTTCGAGGTTCTTCCGAACAGGCAGGGCAAGCACACCGGCCACCAAGCCCTTCGTCAGGGATTTCCTTGGTTTCATCGGTTTTTGCTGGTGAGGTTGGCGACAGTCGCGAAATTTACCGCTGTCTTTTCAAGCAGCAAGAACCCACGGTCTTTTTTGCAAGGTATGCGCCTCATTCATCTCCCGCTGGTCGTGCTGGGTCTGGCCGCCTGGTTGCCCGCCGAACGCGTACGTCCCCCGCAGCCCCCCGTTTCCGTTGGTTCGCGTCCCGATCTTTCGGGTGAAAAAACGCCACTCCGGCGCTACGAATTCGATCACCGGCAGATGGGTACCCTGTTTCGCATCGTGCTCTACGCCGCGGATTCCGGGCGGGCGGGGCAGGCGGCGGCAGCGGCTTTCCGGCGGGTAGACGAATTGAACGGCATTTTAAGCGACTACCAGGCGGACAGTGAGTTGAACCGACTCTCGGCCACCGCCGGAACGGGCCGGGTCGTGCCCGTCAGCCGGGATCTGTGGCGCGTGCTCGACGTTTCGGAGCGGGCCGCCCGTCAGACCGGGGGGGCTTTCGACGCCACCGTGGGACCCCTGGTGAGCCTGTGGCGGCGAGCGGTCCGGCAGCAGGCGTTGCCGGCCGCCGAAGCCCTGGCAAAAGCGCGGCAGGTGGTGGGCTACCAGTACCTGCAAATGAACCGGCAACGGCAAACCGTGGAATTACGCCAACCAGGAATGCGGCTGGATGTGGGCGGTTTGGGCAAGGGCTTTGCCGGCGGGGAGGCCTTGGCGGTGCTGCGCCGAACGGGCATCCGCTCGGCCCTGGTGGACGGGGGCGGCAAAATCGTGGCGGGGGCGGCTCCGCCGGGCAAACGGGGTTGGCAGGTGGAAGTCCGGTTGGGAACCGGAAATACCGTCTCTCTCGCGCTCGCCCACGCGTCGGTATCCACCTCGGGCGACCTCTACCAGCACCTGGAATTGGATGGCAAGCGCTACTCGCACGTCCTCGACCCGCGCACCGGCCTGGGCCTGACCGACCAGAGCCGCGTGGCCGTGGTGGCCCCCGACGGCATCACCGCCGACTGGCTTTCCACCGCCGTGAGCGTGCTGGGACCGGAAGAGGGGTTGCGGCTGGTGGAGAAAACGCCGGGGGCCGCAGTGGTGTTCGTGCGGATGGCCGGCGAGAAAACAGTCCGGTGGGAGTCGAGGCGGTGGAGGAAGTGGGAAGTGGAAGAATAGAAAGGTGGACAAGAAACCATTGCATTATTGCACCACTTCCCAAGCTTTATGAGCAGGCAGTACACGATGTTTTTTTTCAATTTGCGATTCTTTGCTTCTCATCAGTAGCTGATGCCACGCACGATGTTGGCTGATTTATCGGAAACATTCTCCGGGTTGGCAAAAACGGGAAGCCACTCCGATGCTTGAACCAGAGAAGGGAAGTTGCCGGGAACCTTGAAAACGAAAAAGCCCGCC
>JACMKY010000064.1 GCA_014379925.1 Cytophagales bacterium
CAGTCTCCGCACATTTTCAACTCTGGGAGCGCGCCGCCAGCTTGATCGAAGACTGATTTTCTGAAAACCACGGCGCTGGCGTTGGGAATGGTATTCTTATAGAACAAGTACTTACTCACTTCCTGCTGGCCTTGGCAGGTAAAATCACGTTTCCATCGGCTGGGATCCAGGCTTTGCGTCCACCAGTCCAGGTCACCCGTAACGCAACCCGCTTCGTCCACGCACCACGATTGGCAATACACCAGTCCCACCCGTGGGTGGTGCTCCAAAACTGGTAACAGTTTCTCCAGGAATTGCGGACCCGCGTAATCGTCGCTTTCGGCAATCCAGATGTATTCGCCAACCGCCGCCTGAACGCCCCGGTTCCACTGGCTGAAAGGACTGCCACTGTTGATCTGGTTGACCAGCAGCTTGCTCACTTTGGGATGAAGACGGTACTGGTTCAACGCGGCCAGGCTGTCGTCAGTGGAGCAATCATCCATCAAGATCAACTCAAAATCCGAATAGGTTTGATTCAGCACGCTTTCGATTCGCTGCGCTAAATACTTCGCGTGGTTGTAGTTCGGAACGATGACAGACACCTTAGGCATTGGTTAGTGCGTTGCGGGTGGTTTCCAGATAAGACCTTCCCCACTTCTGACACGGTTCCAGGTGATTGCCTTCCGCCCACTCGTTCCATGCGTTGATGAAGAGAAAGTTTTCGTCGGAAGAAGGGGGCCTGAACCTGTTCACGGTGTGTTGCAGCCATTTCCCGTACAAGTCCGGCGTGGACCCCGTCAGGATGTGGGCGTCGGTTGTCCGGCGGGGGCTGTTGTCCCACCCGGGCGTAACGCCCGGGTAGCACGTGAACGCCGGCCGGGGTTTGGCCATCATCCGGGCAATGAAGGCGTCGTAACCGAAGATTCGGTTTCGGGGGTAGGCCGAAGGGGTGATTTTCAGCCGGTTCAGCAAACGATCCCGGAAAGTGCCCACCTGCCGGGCGGGGAGATTGCCAAAGTCCGGCTGGAATTCAAGGGCCGCATCGAATCCGATTTCCGCCGGATCGGTGTTGTTGCCGAAACCCTGAACGTACACCAGGTAAAGTTCGCCAATCCCTTGTCGGCGTGCCTCTTCCCGCCAACAGTCCGCCGTTTTCCGGATGTCCGGGAACAGCGCCGGCCGGTACACCACAAATACGGGCTTGCCAGCTACCCGAATGTACCTGGGGTCCGCAAAGGCCCGGCAGAGATCGCGCACGTGCACCTGATCATCCACCGGACTGTACTCCTGTTTGAGCAGCACTTCTTGCTCCAAGCCATCCCAGCGACGGGTCCAGTTTTCGTTCGCCCAGCAGAGCATGAAAGGAAAGTCGGGTTTACCCGAAGCCAGGACTTCTTCAAACGGTCTTTCCAGAATGCGTCTTCCGTTGAACCAGTAGTGGTAATAACAAAAGCCGTAAATGCCGTATTGTTTGGCCAGGGCGGCCTGGGCGGCCCGGGCTTCGGGCAAGCGCAAATCGTAAAATCCCAGGTCGGCGGGTAGGTGTGGTTGGTAATGTCCCTCGAAAAGCGGCCGGGCTTTGGTTACGTTGGTCCATTCGGTAAAACCTTTGCCCCACCAGGCATCGTTTTCAGGGATGGGATGAAACTGCGGCAGGTAAATGGCAATGGGCCGGAGGCGATTCATTCAATTTTTCGGCTAATAAAAACTTCCAGGAATTGGGCGTTCAAGCCTTTATTTTCATCCATCACCAAGTGGATGGTAGTGACCAATCCACCGTGCCGGAAAACGTACTCGGGAAAATCCAACCCCCAGTCAAAGGTTACCAGCGAACCTTTCGCGTCAACGGGGTTGCCGTGGTAGACGGGCTCTTCCAAGAACCGGACCGTGCCACCTACTTCCACGGCCCGCCGGACAGTTTGTTTCAAACCGGGGTACCAGGGCATCGTGAAGACGTGGGCGCCGCCCGGCTTCAACACCCGGGCAATCTCCGTGAACGCCCGGTCAGGGTTGAGCACGTGTTCAAATACGTCCTGGCTGATAACCAGATCAAACGCGCGGTCGGCAAAAGTCAGGCGCTCCAGATTCTGACACTGGAAGCCATCCCTGATGGCACCGGGCGTTACGTCGGGGTAGTACTGGGAGGCACTGTAGCGGCGGCATTTTTTCCGGATGAAGTCCGAAGAGACGCCACCGGGAGAAGACTCGTGAATCGTCAGGTCCGGCCAGTCAGGAAAAAACAGGGTCAGGCTGTTGATGAGGGCCCGTTGCCGGGGAATGGAATAGCAGGTAACGCAACGGTAGTTGTCCCTCAGCCAGGAGTCGTACTTGATGAACTGCGTGTTTTTCTCGCATACCGGGCAAAAGCCCGCGTTCGTTTTGCCCCGGAGAACGTACGACAGGAACTTCGCCTCCCTTTTCAATTGACGGTAAACTGGCCGGAATCGGTTCTTGAAACCGACAATCACGCCGGTGGGTATTCTATTTTCCATCAGGCTTGGTAGAAAAAAAGAATAAACTGCTTGAATCCACCCCAGTGTCGGTATCGGAACGAAAGTTTTGCCAAGGGTAGAAAAGGGTGTCTTTTGTTTTGGATGGGCTGCAGCTTACTCATTCAGTTTCAGTTTTATCCTTTCCAAGCACATTCGGTCATTTCGCTAATCCGGCTACGCGTAGTACAGCGGCAAACCAATGGCGATCGGGATGAAATACCGCTTTAGGCAATGACCAGTGAATGGATCAGAGCATCAACCTGGCTGCCAACCCTCGAAACGTCGAAGCCACGGGCTTGCTCAGCAGTTTTCTTGCCCAGTTGATGCAAAGCATTCGCATCCGTTTGCAAATGGACAATTTCGGTTGCAAAAGCGTCAATGTTCAGGTATGGGACCATTACCCCGCCGCATCCTTGCACAAACTCAGGCATCCCGCCCGCCTGGTCAAAGCAAAGGATGGGTTTGCCCAGGGAGGCGGCCTCCAGGCAGACCAGTGGAAAAGGATCTTCCCGGGAGGGCAGGATGAACACATCAGCCAGCGCAAAATACGCTACGGGATTCTCGACTACCCCTACGAAGTGTACTATCCCAGTTAATCCGAGTCGTTCCACGTCGTAAACCAGCTTATCGTATTCAAGTCCGCTGCTGGCACCGCCCACCCAAATAAAACGCAGGGATGCATTGGTCATTTGCTGGCAACGGTTGGCAATCTGGGCGAACAGATCCACGCCTTTACGCCAATCCGTCGTACCGGAGGCACACACCACAAAAGAGGCCTCGTCAACCGAAAGTTGTTGGCGTATCTGGCGGGTGGCCTCCTCAAAGAAATCGGTTTGGTAATCATGCACGGGAACGCATTCGTACACCACCGTCACTTGTCCTTCGTTGATGCAGTGGGCTTGCACGAGGTTTTTTTTTACTGCTTCCGCAACCGCGATGAAATGGCGAATGTGCGGAATCGCCTGTCGGAACGTATTCAAGCCGCAGAACTGACGAATGGCGATTTCTAATTCATGGACGTGGCAGATCATCGGAGCTGCCAAGCTGCGAAGTGGCTTCACCAGTTCGCAACTGGCTACCGAATTGAGGTAAACCAGGGCGAACCGCTGCTTCTTGAG
>JACMKY010000510.1 GCA_014379925.1 Cytophagales bacterium
GCCTTTTACATCCCCCTAACCCCCTTCAAAGGGGGAGTTTGACGCACTAATTCCCCCTTTGAAGGGGGTTAGGGGGATGTGGAACGAGCTGTTTTTGCATCCGGCAACCGCGTGTCTTTACAAGTTTCCCGGCGGTTGTTGATTGAAGCCGTTCCATCCATTCCACCCAGCGGCTTAACGCAACCTTGCAACGTAACTCGCTCATCTTCGAACCAAACCGACGCTACTCTCTCAAAAGCTAAAGTTGTAGCCCAGCTCGCCGCGGAATTCGGTGTACCGGGTATTGTAGCGGTCAGTCGGGCCGGTTGGGCTATTGCCAATGAAATTCAGGAGCGCATTCAACCGGTGCTTTTTACTGGCTTGCACATCGGCGCGGATGCCGTGGTTCTGGATGGTGCTGTTGCCGCCGCCCTGCGTGCCGCGCAAAACCGAATTGGTGAGCCCGATCGACAGCTTGTTGTCCATCAGGCGTTTGGTAATCCCCAGCGTTACGCCTTCGTTGCCGTTCTTGCCCGCCGCCAAGTTTACTTGGGTGGAATTCAGGTTGAGCGAAAAGGATAGACCTCTCTCCGGGAAGGTGAGCTGGTAGTTGAAGAAAGTATTGTTCGATTGAATGTTGTTGTCGGCGGCCGTCCGGTCGTTCTGATCGGTGAGCGTCATCCGGTTGTAGGAAAGCAGGAGAACGTGGTTGACACCCGGACGGACCAGGATGTACCGGGGCGTAATGGACAGGTTTTGGGTGGTTTGGGCCAGCAGGAAGCTGTCGGCCACCAGAATCGTTCGGGCCCGCTGGTTGGTCGAGAAGTTGGTAAAATTGAGGTCCAACCCCCACTGGTCGGTAAAGTCGGCGGAGACGTTGGCGGCCCCGATCACCCGGCGGCTCGTCGCCTGCTTCTGGTTCTGTAAATTATCGCGTTGCAGGCCCAGGCTACCACTCAACCGCAAGCGTTGTTTCCACAGCACGACCGAGGGCGTAATGGTCACATTTTCCACGTCATTGTTGAAGAAATACGCGCCCATCGACTGGTACCCCGGATCGATCCGACGGTACTGCAACCGCAGCGAAAAGACCTTACCCCGGTAGCCGACCGATGTTTGGTAGGCACTATAAAACTCGGTGGAGCCGTTTATTTTCAGGAACTTACCCAAGGTGCTCGTCAGTATATCTGGCAACAAGTTGGCCGTGTCCAGCCGGATGGCCGAGCCCAGGTTGCGGGTATACAGGCTCAGTCCACCATCGCCCTCCCAGTAAAACTGCTTCAAAAAAGTAACCCGGGCAGTGAGGCCAAAAACGGCGTTTTCGGCGGGCGCTACCCGTTGACGGCGGACTGCATCCGGCACCGCCGACGCACTGGTGCTGTCGTCCTTGGCCTTTACCACGCTGAAATCCACGGAAGCCTTGCGGTTGCCCACGCCCAATTTCAGGGCGTATCCCATCCGGGTGTAGCGGAAGGGTTCCAGGGAACCGGAAGTGGTATCCACCGCCGTGGCCCGGTTGAGCCGCCCGTACATCAGGCCAAAGCGAAAAATGCCCGGTTTCAGCTCCACGCCCCCGCCCAGCATGGTGTGCCCGGCCAGGGTGTACGGGGAGAAGTTGAGGTTGCGGTACCCGGCGTGCAGCGTAATCCACTTGTAAGTGGGGCTCATGCCAAACTGGTTGAAGGGCTGGCGGAAACTGCGTTCCTGCTCGCTGAATACGAAAGAAACGGGAATGCTCCAGCCGTAGAGGCTCACTACCGGCGCGCCCGTCACCACGTAGGAAAAGGGTTTACGCCGGGCCTGGATGCCGTTGGCCGAATAAAAGACGGTGCGCACGCTCAGGCCGCCGTTCAGCGTCACCGGCTTCTGCTGACCGAGCGTGGACAAGTCCTGGGCCGGCACCCTTCCGGATAAAGAGACGAGTACAACCACCCCAACCAGGTAGCAAAGATTCCAATAGCGCTTTCTCATGGCCGGAAAAATTAGGGTGTATACAGATGGCACGCTGCGATACCACCCGTGGTGGTGCCGGCGCCGCCCGCGATCAGTACCTGGCCGTTGCGAAGCAGGGTGAGGGTGTGGGCGCTGCGGACAGGTACGGGGAGACCGGAAAGGGTCCATTGGCCCGTTGCCGGATCATAGAGTTCACCCGGTATTTGGTTTCCGGCCTGTCCTCCTACCACCAAAACTTTGCCGTTGGGCAATACCACCGACACCAGCGATGACCTTGGGTTGTTCATTCCACCGGTGGGCGTCCATTGCCCGGTGACCGGATCGTACAGCCGGCACGTGGCCGTTCTCCCGTCGGCATCCGCGCCGCCGGCGTGAAGGACTTTTCCATTGGTCAATAAGGCGGCGGTGGCGGCTGACCACTGACCCGAGCTGCCGGCGGTGGTCCAGGCATTCGTAGCCGGGTCGTAAAGAGCGGAGTTGCTCAGGTAGGGGACCCCACCAGCCACCAGCATTTTGCCGTTTTTCAACGGGGTAATGGTATGGTTTATCCAACTTCTTTCGGCGGGCATACTGCCGGTCAGCGTCGACTGGCTGGTTGCCGGATCGTAGACTTCCGCTTTGTCGCTACCTATGCCACCAATGCCGCCGCCCACAGTTAGTATACGGCCATCCGCCAACATCTCCGATTTACCCGCAGTGCGGTAGACCGGGGTACCTAGCACGCCCAGC
>JACMKY010000511.1 GCA_014379925.1 Cytophagales bacterium
CGCGGGTGGTTGGGTTGACTGCTGGTCCTGGTTAGGCGCGCAGGCGGTTAAAATAACGCACAGGATTGAAAGGGGGATCTTCATATCAGAATTGTTTTGACCAGATGGAGCCAAGTTCGTGGATGTCCATTTTCCTTAGAATGGTTTTGCGTTCGGGACCTCCTTTGGCAAACACTTCGATTTTTTTCTCCGCCTTTACCGAATTCAACGGCACCACGTAGTACAGCTCGCCGTCGTTGACAAAAACTTCCAGAATGGCTTTGTCCACGATTACCTCGATTTTAAAATGGTCACTGTCCGGATTAACGTAATCCGTCTGGTTGAACTTGCCGAGCAGGTGGCTGTAGGTGAGGGCATACCCGTTGATGTGGAGACCAAACTCCGGCGCGTCCCCCTTCTCAAACTCGGCCACCAGGTGCAAGGCATCCCCGCTGACCGGCGGCGTAAAAGTAGTTTTGCCCGCGATGACCTTGTTCTCAAAAGTATGGGTCTTTTTGTGCAATAAGCTGATCTCCCTGACGGGGGTCGGGCAGAGCCGGAGTCCATCCGCGGTTTTTCGGAGTCTCAACTCGGTAGGAAACGTCATGCATTGGTTGAAAGCCATGCCGGCTAAATTGATGCCGCGCCCCCAACCCACCTGGACGCGCCTTTTGTCGTTTTCGGGAAGGTGGTTGTAGGTTTGGGAGGCGTAGAAAGCCCCGCCGTAGTCGTAGGTTTTGAAGGATTGCGCAACGGAGAATTTCTTCCCGTCGAAATCCCCCACCAGGTAGCGGCCGGTGGCGTCGTACATGACCCACTTGGAAACGCCGGGTGCCCCTTCCACGGGCAATTCAAAGAGCTCGGGACACTCGAAAAATCCGGCAATGCCCGATTGACGGGTCCAGCGTTTCAGATCCGGGGAAGTGTAGATCAGGTGCTGATAGACGATGGCTTGCTGGCCCAAATTGAGATTTTTGGTATCGCCTTCGTCCCAGAGTACCATCACCCAGTGACTGCCGGGCGCGTACCAGAAAACCTTGGGGTCGCGGCCTTGGTGCTTGACGACCGGGTTTCCTTCGTAATTCTGGAAGGTCCGCCCGTTGTCGTAACTCAAGGCCAGGCATTCTCCCCGCCCCGTGCTCGTGTAGACGGCAATCAAGGGATCCACGCCGTTTTTTCGGAAACCCGCCGTGTTGTTCACGTCTACCACTGCCGAACCCGAGAAGGCCATATCCTGGTGACTGGGCGGGTAAAGGGCCTCCGGCAGTTCCCGCCAATGCATCAGATCCTCACTGACGGCGTGTCCCCAGTGCATGTTGCCCCAACTCCATCCGTACGGGTTGTGCTGATAGAACAGGTGGTACTCCCCGCGGTAGTGAATCAGCCCGTTGGGATCATTGTTCCAGCCCCGGCGCGAAGAAAAGTGGACCTGGGGCCGGTACGTCTCCGCGTACAAGCTGTCCTGACCCGGGAATCCGGTATCCGCGTACACCATGGCCAATCCCTTGGGGTCGGTGGTATCCGGCTCAACTTCCACGGTGATGGTTTTGCCCTGGTAAGGAGCCACGTTGAAGAAGGTCCAGAAATCGGGCTTTCCACTGGCCAACTGGATGGTAAATTCATCCAGCACTTTTCCTGCGTACTTGATGCGGGCTTTGGTCAACCCGCTGGCGTTGCTAACCGGAAAATTCAAATACGTTTGCCCTTTTTTCACTTTGATTTGCCGGGTGTGTTCCTGGGCTGGGGCCGAAAGATTCAAAATCAAAAGGCAAGGGATGAGACCGACGATGCTGGTTTTCATGGGGTTGAATTTTATACCAAGATGAAGTGCGGATTGCGCAATTTTGAAAACCTGGCGGGCTTTGCGGCGGAACGTACTCCGGACAACTGCCATCGCGCTTCTTAGGCAAGCACGCCGGCAGGGAACTACCCACTCGCCAAAAAATACGGATCCTGGGAGTCCGATCAGTCAGTGGGCTGCTGCTTTGCCGGGGCGGCCCCGCCGGGCAATAACCCATTGACTGATCGGATTCTTTCGTTCGCGTCAACCCATTCCCGGATTTCCGGCCGTTTTTCAGTAACCCGTATTTTGCTTATAGAGGCCCTTGGTGAAATCGATCTCTTTTTGCGGGATGGGAAAGTATTCGTTCCGGCCTTTGATGAATTCGGCCGAAGCCAGGTACGCTTTCCGCTGTTTTTCCACGGCCAGGTAGGCGTTGATGGTTTCGGCGGCCATGCCCCAACGCACCAGGTCAAAAAACCGCGGGCTTTCCATGGCAAATTCCAGCCGGCGTTCCCACTGCAAGGCTTTCCGGGCGTTGGCCTGGGTCCAAGCAATGTTCACCCCGTCGGCGTACGCGTTGATGCGGTAGTTGGAGGGATCGGTGCCGTTGGCCAGTTTCAGGCGTTGCGTGCTGTTCTTGGCCCTCGTTCGCACCTGGTTGATGAGCGGCAAGGCCTCGGCTTGCCGGCCCAGCTCGATGAGGGCCTCGGCTCGCCAGAGCAGCACGTCAGCGTAGCGAATAATATCAATGTTCACCGAACTGCCGTAAAAAGGTCCCTGCTTTTTGAAGCAAGGGCAATCGGCCGCTTGCTGTTCCTTCATGTTGCCAAAGCCCCCGTAGAGGGCCGAAATCCGCTCCCAACTGTGGTCGTAAAGAATAGCCGGGTAGTACTTGAAGGGGTGGCCTTGAATGCCGACGGTGTGATCCAGCCGGGGATCAACCCCGTTGGTGAGGAAGTCGGCGGGCTCCTTCATCTCCGAATTGTTGAAGGTGTCAAACAGCGGAACGCCGTTGGGATCGGTTTTGAAGGCGTTCACCACGTTTTGGGAGGGAATGTGAAACCAGCAACACCCGTACTGGGGGGCCAGGCTGTAATTAAGCCCGGTGGACATGCTCAGCCTTCCGAACGAAGTTCCGTCGTTGATCGAATACTGGATGGCAAAGATCGACTCGGGTCCGTTGTCGAATCCGTACAGGAAATTCTTGGCGAAGTCGTCGTTCAGCCGGTACACCCCCGCGCTGATCACGTCGTTGGTCAGCGCTACCACTTCGTTGAGCCGGGCTTGGCTGATGCCGGTTACGGCGTGGTTGGCATCCTGCTGATAGGCCTGGTAAAGCCGGACCTTGGCCAAATAGGCCTTGGCGGCCAGTTGGTTGGCCCGGCCCACCTCCGGCTGCTTCACCGGCAGGTTGTCCACCGCAAACTGAAAATCGTCCGCGATCTTGTTCCACAATTCCTCGTCCGACTGGGTGTTGGATGCCTTCAGGATGTCGTCGTCCGAGAGGGTTTCGTCCACGTAGGGAACGTTTTTGAAGAGTATTTTCAGCAGGAAGTGAAGGTGTCCCCGCAGAAAACGCGCTTCGCCCTGGCGCACCGCCCGGTTGGGAAACCGGGCGTCGGTCAATTGATTCAACGTCCGGAGCGCGAAGTTTGCCCGCGAGATGGCCCCGTAGGCCGTTCGCCAGGTGTTGGGAAACCCGTTGTCGCTGTTCTGGTTGGTGGGCTCGATCAGGTTATGTTGCTCGTAGGCATTGTATTCCCCGAGGTCCGATACGCTGCCCCCGCCTTTGTAGGCGTCGCCCGAGCGGACGCTGCCGTAGAGCCACATGCTGGTGATGGACCCGGTAAATACGTCGTTGCCGATGGCCGCGTAGGCCGCCGTCACCAGGGCATCCACTTTGTCGGGAGTGGTGAGCACCTCCGCCGTAAGGGCTCCTTTCGGCTCGTTGTCCAAAAAGTTCTTGCAGCCGGCCACCAACAGCAGGGTGATTGCCAGGATCATTTTACCCGTATTTTTCATGACTGAGTTCGTTTAGAAGTTAAAGGGTTACGTTCAGGCCCAGGGTGAAGCTGGTCGGTTGCGGCCAAAAGGTGAGCGAACCGATCCGTTCGGGATCCTTGCTCAGGTATTCTTCGTCCTTGAGCACGAACAGGTTTTGGCCGACCACGTACAAGCGTAAGCTTTCCATTTTCAACCTTTGGGTAAACGCGGACGGCAAACTGTAGCCGAGTTGTACGTTCCGCAGTTTGAAGTAGGAGCCATTGACGTTAAAGAAATCGGAAGCCCGGTTTTCGTTGTTCCGGTTTACCAGCGACAACATCGGCGTGGTGGAGCCCGTATTCTGGGGCGTCCAGGCATCCAGTACCCCGGGGCCGTTGTTGGAGTTGACGGAGGCGAATGAATTAAAGCCCTTGACGGGGTCATTCCCCGTTTTGCCCGCGATGCCCGATCCGAAAACCGACAAGTCGAAATTTTTATACCCGAGGTTCACCCGCAGGCCGTATTCCAGGCTGGGCAATTGGGTTCCCAGCCAGGTCTGATCCAGCGCATTGATGGTGCCATCCCCGTTGAGGTCCCGGTAGCGGATTCGGCCAGGGCCCTTGCCGGTTTGCGTGGCGTGGGCATCCACTTCGGCCTGGCTCTGGAAGAGTCCGTCGGTTTGGTAGCCAAAAATCGCCAGTTGCGATTGCCCCAGAATGGACTGCTGCGCGTTGCCCGGGTAGGCGGTACGCACCTCAGCGGGCAACGCGGTGACCTTGTCGCGGAAACGACTGGCATTGCCCGTGATGCTGTAGGTCCAATCACCCGCCGTATGCTGGTAACCCAAAATGAATTCCCAGCCCCGGTTGCTCTTGGAGGCGCCGTTGAGGTACCGGATTCGGCCCTCACCGACCGCCCCGGCAATGGGGGGCTGAATGAGGATGTCCTCCGTGTTGCGGGTGAAATAATCAAAGGAGCCGGAGATCTTCTCGTTGAGGAAGCCGAAGTCGACCCCCACGTTCAGCTCCTCCGTGGATTCCCACTTCAGGTTCTGGTTTTCGCCCTGCACCTGCACGTAGCCCGAAGGCAGGGTGCCCACGTTGGCGCCGTTGAGGTCGTAGGCGGTCCCCGAATTAAGCCAGGAGCCCGGAAATCCGGTCCCAATGGTGCCGTAGTTGGGCTGGAACAGACCGAACCGGGCGACGTCGCCGATTTCCTGGTTGCCCACCCGCCCGATGCCGGCCCGCAACTTGAGGTTCGAAATCGCGCCCACGCCGCTCAGGAATCCTTCGCTGTTCATGCGCCATCCCAGGCTGAGGGCCGGAAACACGCCGTATTTGTTGGCGGAACCGAAGCGGGAAGAACCATCCCGCCGTACGGTCACCGACGCCAGGTACTTGTCCGAGAAGGCGTAGAACACTTTGCCGAAGTAGGACAACAACCGGCTGGCGCTGGCTGCCCCGTTGTTGGTGCTGCGGCCGGTGCCGGCATCCAGGTAGTAATAATTCTCGTCTTCGAGGGCGAAGCCTTCCCGGAAAGCCCCGAAAGACTGGTTGTCCTGGCGGATCGCTTCCGTACCCAACAGCGCGGTTATCCGGTGGCTGCCGAAATCAAACGCGTAGTTCAGGGTATTGGTCCAGGTCAGGCTCAGGTTGTTGGCCTGCTGCAGGGCCAGGCTGTTGACGTTGCGGCCCAGAAAACCTTCCTGGAAGGCCGGCTCGATGTTTTTGGCGAGCTGGTTCGAATAATCCACGCCGAAGCTGGTCCGAAAAAGCAGGTTTTTGACCGGCTCGATTTCCGCGTACACGTTTCCGAAGGCCAGCAGTTCGTTGTTGCGGTCCAACCGGTTGATCTGTTGCATGTGAACGGGGTTATTCCGGTCGGAATAACCGGCTCCCACCGGGCCCGCGTAAGCGCCGTCCTGGCGGAACACGGGGATGGTCGGGGCCAGCGTAACGGCCAGGTCCGGGGTAGAGGCGCCACCCAGGTCGGCGGCGGCGAGCGTCTGGGTTGAGCGGGCCAGCATCAGGTTTTCCCCGATCCGCAGTTTGCCGTCAAAAAAACTCGTGTAGGCATTGATCCGGGCGCTGAGCCGCTCGTAGTTGGTGTACACCAGCGTGCCCGAATTTTTAAAATACCCCAGGTTGATCAACAAGCTGCTCTTGCCGGTTCCGGCCGACAGGCTCAGGTCTTGTTGGGTAACGAAAGCCGGTTCGTAGGATTCATCCTGCCAGTTCGTGTTGCCGACCGGCACCAGCGTATCGCCGCCCACGAAAGGATTGACGTTTACCCGGTTGAGGATTGGGTTGGTGTAGTCCCCGTTCCAGTCGTAGGTATAGATCGCCGCGTGGACCGTGGGATTCGTGTTGTCGTTGACCGCCGCCCGCCAGAGCGCCCTTCCCCGCTGTTCGGCGTTCAGCACATTCTCCTGCCAGGGCTTTACAGTCTGCACCGACACGTTGGAATTGAATTGAATGCTCAATTTCTCCTGTCCGCCCCGGGCCTTTCCTTGTTTGGTGGTGACGATGATCACGCCGTTGGAGGCCCGCGAGCCGTAAATGGAGGCGGCGGAAGCGTCCTTGAGCACCTGAACCGACTCGATCGAAGTCGGATTCAAGCTGGCAAACACCTGCGGTCGCTTGGTCGGCACCCCGTCGATGATGTACAGCGGACTGGCGTCGCCCAGCGTGTTCAAACCCCGGATCAGCACCCGTCGGCTGCCGCCGCCCCCGCCGTTGGGCGACCCGTCGGCCTCCACGTACAGGCCCGGTACGCGTCCCTGCAAGGCCAGCAGCGGATTGCTGACGGGAATGTTCTTGGTTTCCGTCATGTTGATCACGGCCACGGAGCCCGTTAAATCGGCTTTGTTTTGCGTTTGGTAGCCAGTGACGACCAATTCGCTCAGGGCTTTGACGTCCGCAATCAGCACCACGTCGATGACGCTGCGGTTGGCGGCCGGTACTTCCTGGGTTACGAATCCGACGAAGGAAAAAACGAGGGTACTGCTGGCATCCGGCAGCGAGAGGGCGTAGCGGCCCTCCACGTCGGTGACCGTGCCCGTGGTCGTACCCTTCACCGACACGCTCACCCCGGGGAATATTTCCCCGGCCTCGGCAGTAACCCGGCCCGAAACGGGGGCTCGGTTCTGGGCCCAAGCCATCGGCATCGCCCAGAACAGGGCCGCCGTGAAAAGAAAGGATTTGTTGGTCATCGCAGTAGGGTTTTAGTTTGAAGAAGATAGGCAAGGGAGTTTGTGAGTCATTGAGTTTATGAGTCA
>JACMKY010000512.1 GCA_014379925.1 Cytophagales bacterium
CAGCCCGCCTTCCTCAACCAGGTGCTTTGCCTGGCCACTGGGCTTTCGCCCGAAGACCTCTTGTTGGCTACGCAGGCCGTGGAACGGCAACTGGGTCGGGAACGCGAGGAAAGGTGGGGTGCCCGGACCATTGACGTGGACATTCTCTACTACGGCGACCGGCAAATCCATTCGGAACGATTGATCCTTCCCCACCCCTACCTGCCCGAGCGCCGTTTCACGCTGGTGCCGCTGGCCGAAATTGCCCCCGACTTCGTGCACCCGGCGCTGGGCCTGACCAACCGGCAACTGCTGGAAAGGTGCGCGGATACGGGCGAAGTGAAGAAACAATAATACGAATGAATTCAAATTTGGTAATGAACCCGACCGAGGTCCGGTAATAAGTGCATACGGACTAAATAACGAAGGCAAACCACACTGACTACGTCGTTGCCGCCCAGTAATGGGTTGCTGGTTGTTTACTGGTCCACGAATCAATTCCTCCCCTTGCCTACTGCCCATTGCCAACTGCCTACTGCCCGTTACCGCCCTCACCCCTTCACCAACCGGATGAGCGCAATCTCCACCAGCAGGAAGAACAGGGCCGCCAGCAGGCAGTACTTCCAGAGGTTGGTGCCGATGTTCTGCTCCCGGAATTCCTGCGCGAAGTCGCCGTTGGCGGCCGTGTCGAACACCTGCACGTTCTTCTGGTTGGCAAACCGCCGCTTCAGTTCGGCAGGCGTGTAGAAGGCCATCTGCGATTCCTTCTTGTCGTAATTGAAAGCCATCAGCCGCTCGGTCTTCTCGCCGAGCCTCAGTTCGTAGTAGCCCGACTCCAGCACCTGCCGATCGCCCGCCTGGCCACCCTTGGGCAATTCGAGAATCAGCTGGTTGTCGTTGACGCGCTGGTCGGGAATGATTTCCAGCGGGGCCGTCCCCTGGGGTACGCCCGGCTTGTCCTTGCGGAGTTTGTAGATGGCATTGGCTTGGGCCGTGGGTATTTCCAGCGCAATCGCCTGTTCCTGAAACGAGTACGCCAGCGGCTCCTGGATCTTGCTCAGGGTGGCAATCTTGTAGAGCACCGGCACGAACAAGGCGTGCGTGGCAAAGTTGCCGTAGGCTGCGGCCAGCGGCGAGGCGCACAGGTACACCTTGCCCCGCTGCACCCGCGCCTGCGACAAGAAAGGCTGGTTGTCCTTGAAGGCCAGCAGGCGACTGCCCGTCAATTGCCAGTTCAGCACCGGCGTAGCCACGGGCATGGCGAGCGTAACCGCCTGCGTGGTGTTCTCGAAGATGTCGTTGAAGAACGGCTGGCGGCGGTCGGGCGGGGCCAGCATCTGCGGCGGGGCCGGGGTAGCGGCGACGGACCCGGCCGGGGGCCCGGCCGGAGAACCGCTGGTGGACACGTTCGGGGATGCATTGGATACGTTCGTGGACACCGGGGAGCTCACGCCGCGCACGCCCAAGCCACCGAGCCAACTGCCGTAAAAACCCGGATCGGGCCGGGCGGGCGGCAGGATGAAAAGGCTGCCGCCGTTGCGCACGAAGCGGTCCAGCGTGGCCCGGAGCGTGGCGTCCAGCCGCGTGATGCCTTCCAGAATAACCAGGTCCGACCGCACCAGCCGCTCGTTGTCCACGTTGCGCGCGTTGAAGCTTTGCAGGCGGAAGGCGCTCTCGTTGCTGAATACATCGCTCAGGTAGTTGACGGTGCCGGCCGGGGTTTCGGTCAGGTGGGTGATCTGGATGCTGGGGGAGGCGTTGAGCACGAAAAAGTATTCGTTGTCGAACGTAACGGGGTTGTCCTCGAAGGAGATGCGCCCCCGCCGGAAGCCGGTGGAGCGGAGGGTAAAGTTAAAGGTTGCCACCGCCGACCCGTTGGCGCGGAGGTTGGCACTCGTGGTCGACACCTGCGCGTCGTCCACGAAGAGCTTGGCCGATAGCCCCGCCACGTCTTCGTTGCCCGAATTGACCAGCCGGATGCTGAGCTCGTTGTTTTGCGTTTCCCGCACGAACGGCGTGGCCAGCCAAACCGAATCGATGTACACGTTGCGGTATTCCTTCGCCTGCACGGGCACGAGGTAAAAGCGGTTGACCGAATCGAGGCGAATTTGATCCAGCTCACCAACGGTGCTTTTCTGGAAATCGGAAATCCAGAACAGTTGGTTCTGCGGCACGGTGCTGTGCCTTTCCAGCAGGCTCCGCTGGCGTTGGTAGAGGGTGGCCAGGCTGCGGTAAGTGGGCGAAAAACGGATCTGCGTCAGGCGGTCCCGGACTTTGTCGGCACCCACCGCGTACTGCTCCTGGCTGTCGAAATCGTTGGTGATCAATTGGAAGGAAGGCGAATTGGGCAGCGTGTTGAGCAGGTCACTGGCTTTGTCGGTGGCCAGGTCCAGGTAGCGTTCGTTGCCGGACTGGTTTTCCATGCTCAGTGAATTGTCGAGGTAGATGCTCTTGATGCCCCGCCCGTCCACCACCGCCTGGTTGCTGCTGGCAACGAAGGGCTGGGCGAAGGTCAGCACCAGAAAGAGAACGAACAGAACGCGCGCCGCCAGGATGAGCCACTGCTTGAGTTTGCGGAACGAGTTGGTGGTGGTTTTGACGGCCCGCAAAAATTCCACGTTGGTGAAATACACCTTCTTGGTTCGCCGGAAGTTGAACAGGTGGATGGCGACGGGAACAGCGATGGCGAAGAAGCCGAACAAAAACGAAGGATACAGGAAGTTCATGGGAATTGGATGAGGCGGATTGCGGGGTTCGCTCTTCGAGGAACTCCGCGGATTTCTTTGTGTGGTCGATGAAAAACGCGGATGGGTGACGATTCGCGTGACAGCCGTTGATAACCAGTAGTCAGTGCCAGTAGTCAGTGGTCGACCATTGACTACTGGTCAATTGATGCAAGAATCAAAAGTAAGAAAA
>JACMKY010000065.1 GCA_014379925.1 Cytophagales bacterium
CTGGACAAGGCGATCCGGGCAGTGGAAAGGGTGCTGGGGTAGGGGGAAGGGAATGTCGAATGTCGAACAAGGAATGTCGAATGTCGAAGTAAAAAGAACAATTCCATCCTTCGATATTGGACATTCTTTGTTGGACATTCGACATTCATTTCTTACCCCAGCACCCTTTCCACTGCCCGGATCGCCTTGTCCAGCCGGATGGAAGGTTCGCCCCAGATTTCCACGAAGGGCCAGTGGCGGGATTCGAGTTCGCGGCGGTAGCGTTGGTAGAAGTAGTCGCGCAAGTGCGGGTGCTCGCGTTGCGGGTCCGGTGCCCAGGGAATGTCGATGCCCGTCAGTAGGTACAGGTCGTAGCGCTGGTGCGCCAAGGCTTCCAGAATCCACTCCGGACAATGGCCGAAGGCGTGTTCGCTCCAGATCTTGGTTACCAGCAACTCCGTGTCGCTGATCAGCAGCCGGTTGGCCTGACCAGCCAGTTGTTTTTCCAGTTCCACTTGTCCTTGCGCAATCGCCAGGATGTCGTCGGCCCCGTAGGGATGCGGGAGTTGGTCGAGGTACGCGCGGGCGTATTCCGGCACCCACACCGTCCGGAAATGCGCGGCCAACTGCGCCGACAGCGTGGACTTGCCCGTGGATTCCGGACCCGTTACGGCGATGCGCTTGCTCACGCGGGTACGGTGGCGGCCCTTCTCCACTGTCGGTATCCCTGCACCGCCAGCAGCGTCAGGAGTAGATACAGGACCGCGGTCAGGTACAAGTCGCGGTAGACGTACATCCCCGCGTAAATTGGGTCGACCGCAATCCACACCAGCCAGTTTTCCAAGTACTTTCGCGCCAGCATCCACTGGGCGATCAGGCTGGTTGCAGTGGTGGCGGCGTCCAGGTAAGGGAGGCTGGCGTCGGTGTGGGTACGCAACAGGTAACCCAGCGGCGCGGCGAACGAGATCCCGATGAGGACCAAAAAAGGAACGGATGACCTCGGTAGCCGGCCCGCGCGCAAGACCCCTTGGTCCTGGCCGCCGTGCCGCCACTGGTACCAGCCGTACAGGCTCAAAAAAAGGTAGATGATTTGCAGGCCCGCGTCGGAATAGAGTTTCGCCTGGTAGTTGACTACGCAGTAAAAAGCGGAAGCGACCGCCGCCACCGGAAACCCCCCCGCGTTCTCCCGCGCAAACAGCCACACACACAGCACACTCGTGACAAACCCAATAATCTCGTATAAGCTCATGCGTTTCCTCGGGAAGGTTCGATCGACCAACGGCACTTCCGAC
This sequence comes from Cytophagales bacterium, assembly GCA_014379925.1. Classification (GTDB taxonomy): domain Bacteria; phylum Bacteroidota; class Bacteroidia; order Cytophagales; family ES-bin-26; genus ES-bin-26. The sequence goes on from JACMKY010000065.1 coordinate 1,272, forward strand.
AGTCAGGGCCAATGGTACCTCAATTTTTCGATTAGCCGCCGTCGGGCTTGGGCGGGACGTTCAGGAGTTTCCGCAGGTCGCCGGGGGAGGTGAAGCCCACCCGACGGTGAAGCAGTTCGAACCGCTCGTTGAGCAATACCAGCGTCGGGTAGGCCACTTGACCGTTGGTCTTGGCCAGGAGTTCGGCCAGCTCGTGGATACCGGCGTCGGGTCCGGTGGGCTTGAACCGGTACGTTCGGCCCAGGAACCGGAGGGGATGCTGGCCCTCCGCATCGAGCTTAACCGCGTAAAAACCGCGGTTGAGGATTTCGGCTACGGCCGGATCAGCCAGGGTTATCCGATCCTGCATCCGGCAGTAGCTACACCACTGGGTGTACACGTCCACCAGCACGGGGCGGGGACGTGCTCGCATCGAGTCGGCCAGCTGCTCGAACGTGAGCCAGCGCACGGCGGTACGCTCCGGCTGGGCCAGGGCCGGGTAGAACGTCAACGCGCACAGAGCCAGGAGTCCCTTCATCCGTGTCCGGTATTTGACAACTTTCGGTAATTTCGCATTTACGATTTCACCACCGCGATGCACTCGATCTCCACCAGCGCATCCATCGGCAGCCGCGAGACTTCCACGGTGGAGCGGGCGGGGCGGTGACTCCCGAACCCGTCCGCGTATACCCCATTCATCTTCGGGAAATCGGCAAAGTTCTTGAGGAAAACGGTCGTCTTCACCACGTCGGCCAGGCTCAGGCCGATGGTCGAAAGCACTTCGTTGAGGTTGGCCAGTACCTGACGGGTTTGCTCTTCAATGCCCGAGGCTTCGATTTTCATCGTTTGGGGATGAATCGGAGTTTGACCGGCGCAGAAAACCAGACCACCCGCCACGACGGCCTGCGAATACGGCCCGATGGCCTTGGGTGCTTTTTCGTTGTGCACAAATTCCATGGGAGAGGAGGGATTTGAAACCAAAAGCCAAACTACGCAAAAATACGCACGCCGGGCAAGCACGTGGTTCGCCTTCGTCCGGATTTCGTTTTGGCGACCAAGCTATTCGCCCTACCTTTGACGCCGTGTATACACTCAGCAACATCTACCTTTATCCCATCAAATCGCTCGGTGGCATCTCCCTGACCAGTGCCGACGTGGAGGAACGCGGCCTGCAACACGACCGCCGCTGGATGCTCACCGACCCGTCCGGCCGCTTCCTCACCCAGCGTAATTTTCCTGAAATGGCGTTGCTGGACGTGGAGATGACCGCCACTGGTCTTGGCGTACGCCACCGAAAGCAGCCCTTGCCCCTTCTGACGATTCCGTTTGCTCCCTCCGGAGCGGCTCCGGTGCGGGTGGTGGTGTGGGACGATGTCTGTCAGGCCTTGCCCGTGAGCCGGGAGGCGGACGAATGGTTCAGCACCGCGCTGGGCAAGCCTTGCCGGCTGGTGCGGATGCCCGACGATTCGGTGCGGCGGGTGGATGCGGACTACGTGGCCGAACCTTTCAACACCAGTTTTTCCGACGGCTACCCGTTATTGATCATCGGTCAGGCTTCGCTCGATCACCTGAACGCCCGGTTGCCCGCGGCGTTGCCGATGAACCGTTTCCGTCCCAACCTGGTCTTCACCGGCGGCGAGCCCCACGAAGAAGACACCTGGCGACACTTCCGGGTGGGTGAAGCCGAGTTTCGTGGCGTAAAACCCTGTGGCCGTTGCGTGGTCACGACCATCGACCAGCAAACGGCGGAGCAGGGACTCGAGCCGCTCCGCACGCTGGCCACCTACCGGAAGCAGGGAAGGAAAATTCTGTTCGGTCAGAACCTGGTGGCGTTATCGGGGGGAACGGTGCGGGTGGGGGATACGGTGGAAGTGAGGGAGAAGATTGGCGGTTCTTAGGAGAAGGCACCAATTTGGCAATGCAAAAAATGCGTTTGTCAGCTTAATAGAGTTGTACAATAACACATTGCAATTCAGTTACTTAACTCATATCCTTGATCGACTTTGTCTTTGCCTTCGAAAGACGTACTTGACTGAATGGCCATGAAACTAAGCACATAGGGCAAAACAATGTCCGTTTTACCCCACCCAATCGTTCCACGGCGGCCTCTCCCCATCAGGGAGGGCTGAAAATACCCACGTCGGCCCCAATCCCTTTCCATCTGGGAGAGGCGTTGGGGCGGTTTGCCGATGCGGAGAGGTTTAGAAGCGTCGATTTATTCCACCTAACCGCTTACAAGCAGAAACTTGTGGACGCCATTTTGTTGGAGATATGAAAGTTAGCGTGAGTTGGGTTAGCCACTTTGCGTTCATCAGAATGACTGGATTAACAAATTCATTTGGAACAATCGGCCACATATAATACCTTTCCCTCACCATCCAGCGATTGTTCCGAGGGAAGAAAGGCAGTCGGTTAGTCGTTGAGAGATGAATCCCATTTCGTCATCCAAACCAAACCCGTTATGAGAATCCCAGTGGTAACCGCCCTCAACCTGGTGGTGTTGACTGCTTCGGCACAAACCGTTTTCCCCTCACCCGAAGCCCAGATCCCGGGGGCAGTATTGGCGGCCCCCGCCGACAAGCGGGACGCCGCTACTGTACTTGGCTACACCAGCAACCAGGAACTGACTTTGACTGATTTCCGGGGCCAATCGGCTCCGGTTGAGCAGCACCAGCCCAACGGGAATGAGCAGCGAGACGCCGATGAGCCAAACCCAGCGGGCATCGGGTCTGAACAACGGATTGATTTTGGTGTGGTTGGCCTCCACAGTCGAATACGTTGGTTTTTAGCCCGCGCTCCGCTTTTCGATCAACAAGGTGGCGATGAAAACCAGGTAAGCGGCCAAGCCGGAGAAAGCCAGCCCCTTGGCCAACGGTTTGGCGTAGTCAGCGCCGGACTGCATCACCAGACAGGCCGCCGCCAACAATACCCAAACCAAGGGATGAAACCACCGAATCACCACGAACTTCCACCGCACCTGGCTCCTCAAATCGTAGGTGGGGCTAGGCAAGGGAACGTAAAAAACGTAGGCGACCGCGATGACCAGGCAAGCAATTCCCCACGCGTACCAGGGAATTTTAGCCAGGTTGGAAAACATCGGTGGCTTGGGTTAACACTCAGAAAAGCGCAAGCAGTAAAAAATACGGACCAACAAAGAGTCCCTCTTTTTGAAAGATGGACTCTTTAGCGACATCACCTACGCCAGTGCCTGCTTGATGGCTTCGTAGTTGGGCTGTTCGCCGGCGTTGTCCAGCACCTCGGCATATTGGATTTTGCCGTCTCGGTCCACCACGAAGGCCGATCGCTTGGAAACACCCTTCATGCCGAACACGAAATTGTCGTACAGCGCCCCGTAGGCCGCGGAAGTCTCCTTGTTAAAATCGGACAACAGGGGGAAGTTGTAACGCTCTTCCTCCTTGAATTTCGCCAGCGTAAATGGTGAATCCACTGAAATGCCCACCACGTCGGCATCCAGCCCGTTGTAGTCGGCGATGTTGTCGCGGATGGCGCACAGTTCGGCGGTGCAGACGCTGGTGAAAGCCATGGGAAAAAACAGCACCACCAGGTTTTTGCCCCGGTAATCGTCGAGCGAAACTTCCTGCTTTTCACTGCTGAATAACTTGAAGGCCGGAGCCGGATCGCCTTTTTGGAGCGCCATGGGAATTGGGAGGTTTAGAGTGAGCAATGCGGACGTAGAAAACGTTGCTGTCTTATTTTGACCTGCCTTCGGCAGGGCTTTACGACGTCAATGACCCCGGTGTACGATCGGTGCAATCATCCTTCCTTGTCGCTTCGCATCGTGGCCAGGGTATACCCAACCAGGAAGAGGAACACCAGCACGATGAGAATGCCATCAATGGTTTTCCAATAGCTGGCGGCGAGCGGGCCTTGTACACACCCGGTGGTAACCAGGCCCGGCAAGGCCAGCGCGAGCAAAAAGTGCATTCGTTGGAAGAGTCCGACTTTTTTCATGGGTTGGGCTTGGTTTACCCGCGCTTACCGGCACCGCGTGTCCTTGCCGCGTCCGCAACGCGTCCGTAAAATTGGGGACTGGTTCTTCCTCATGCAAGGACGCGCCCACCAAACGAATTAATTTCTGCGTTGACCCCGGCCCGGAAATTCAGCCAATGGGCTTTCCAGGAGACCCGTCCCCAACCGTTTCCCAAGCTCCCGGCCGGTCGGATCAACGTCCCAATGCTTCAGTTCAAGTCGGATCAGCGACGGAATCGACTGGTCAGCCAAAACACCAGCGCCCCGACCAGCGCGATGAGGATGATTGTGGACCACATACCCGCCTTGAAGACACCACCGACTACGTCGCAGCTCGTTAGACCCAGGCCAATTCCCAGGAAGGCGATCAGTTGCATCAATCCGGATTTTCTCATTGCGGGCGCGTTTTTTAGTGTGGGAATTTGTACGCGAATCGGAAAATTAAGTTGTTAAGACCTGGCCTTCTTCGGCGGATGCCCGCCGGGCCGGAAAGGTACGCGGGTAGGGTTTGGGCCGTAAGGTAATTTTTGGAGCCCCGGAAAAAAAACCGAAGTTGCAAAATTTCAATATAAATCCACATCTATGGATGCAAGACGGGAAAAATAATTAGACTTTTCAAACAAGACCGAAACGAAAGGCTAACAAAAGGGAGTCAAAATATTCACCCGTCCGTAGATAATTCGGGATTATATTTTTACTTTGTGAACAAAACCCGGGGTGCTGGCGTACCTTGCGACTGGTCCGTTAGCACCTGATCCATCCTATCTACCCATCCATACACCCCAAAAACCAGGAGCACGCATGTTGACTGTAATCAAAAGAGACGGACGAAGGGAATCGGTCAGGTTCGACAAGATCACTGCCCGGATCGAGCGGCTGTGCTACGGCTTGGACGCGAACTTCATTGAACCCGTGGAGGTAGCCAAGAAGGTAATCCAGGGCATCTTCGACGGGGTAACCACGGCGGAGCTGGATAACCTGGCCGCCGAAACCGCCGCCTCCTTGACCACCAAGCATCCCGACTACGCGATCCTGGCCGCCCGGATTGCGGTTTCCAACCTGCACAAGAACACCAACAAGTCGTTTTCGGGGACCATGAAGCGGCTCTTCACGTACATTGATCCCAAAACGGGGGAAAATGCCTCGCTGCTCGACCGCAAGGTGTACGATGTCATCCGCCGCAACGCCGCCCTGCTCGACTCCACCATCATCTACGACCGCGACTTCGGCTACGATTACTTCGGCTTCAAAACCCTGGAGAAATCCTACCTGCTCAAGGTGGATGGCAAAGTGATCGAACGCCCCCAGCACATGCTCATGCGCGTAGCGGTCGGCATCCACATGGACGATACGGACGCCGCCGTGGAAACCTACAACCTGCTGTCGGAACGTTGGTTCACGCACGCCACACCTACCCTCTTCAACGCCGGTACTCCCAAGCCCCAACTCAGCAGTTGCTTCGTAGCCGGTACCCAGGTATTTACGGTAAACGACGGAGTCAAGAACATTGAAGCGGTTCAGTTGGGTGACCTCGTAATTACCCACCAAGGCAACGTCAAGCCAGTGGTACAGTTGCACCGGAACCCGCTCAACGAACGGCAAGTGTACCGTTTCAAGGTCTTCGGCTCCCCGGAAGTCGAAGTGACGGGTAACCACCGGTTCTGGTCGCTTTCTAAGGAGCAGGCGGCGTGGCAGGAAAAACCCCAGTGGAATTCAGTGGAATACTTGAGGGAGGGCGACTTCATCGCCATTCCCGACAAGCAGGAATTGTACCTTCCCGAATCCCTGGACCTGACCCAATACATCCCCAAGCGCTACGGAGAAATTGATCTCACGTTTGAAGCCGACGATGACTTCATCCGTCCGGTCTCCCGTTGGACCAGAAAGCACCAACTCAACGAGGGGGATGCCGACGTCCTGGTGCAAAGAAAGCATAACGTTGTCAAGCGATCCGTGGTGGTAGACCGCGCGTTTGCTCATTTGGTTGGCTTATGGATGGGTGACGGGCACGTGATGACGGCAAAAAACGCGTCGAAAACGCATACTTCGGTCCGGGGTATCGGCATTACTTTCCACAAAGACGCCGGCGCACTGATTGAACAAACGGCCCGGTACCTGGAAGAAACCTTCGGAGTAAAACCGAGCATCACCTCGCCCAACACCACCAACACGGTGAGCGTGCTGGTTCATTCGCACGTAGTAGGCCATTTGTTTTCCCAGCTTTTCGGCAAAGGATTCTCCGGCAAAAAACTGGCGCCGTCGATGTACCGCTGGGATCGGGCGATGGTGAGTGCCTTTCTGGAAGGCTTGACCACCTCCGACGGCTGCGTTACCAAAACCGGTGATGTCCGCATTACCCTGGCCAACGTGGCGCTGGTGAAATCCATCTACGCCTTGGTTCGCGGCGTCAACATTCCGGTCAGCTACAGCAAAGCCCACCAGTTGAAAGGAGGCGCCACCCAACTTACGGCCAGACTCTGCCTGCCCAAAAAGTCCATCTACCTGGGCAACGTGCAGAAACAGTACGCTGACGATCGCCTGGAGAAAATGCTGGCGATTGATACCCACGCCAGCTCCGTCAAGGTAGTGGACGGACAGGTGTTCATGCGGCTTTCCCGGAAAACAAAATCCGCGATTCAGCCAACGTACGTGTACACGCTGGGTGTACAGGACGATCATTCTTACGTGGTAGAGGGTCTGGTCTGCGAGAACTGCTTTCTTCTTCAAATGAAGAATGACAGCATTGAAGGAATTTATGACACGCTCAAGCAGTGCGCCCGCATTTCGCAATCCGCCGGGGGCATTGGCCTGAGCATTCACAACGTGCGCGCCACCGGCTCCTACATCAAGGGCACCAACGGCACCTCCAACGGCATCATTCCGATGCTGAAGGTATTCAACGACACGGCCCGCTACGTTGATCAGTGCTTTCACCCGGATACAATTGTTTATACCAAAGAGGGCATCAAGAAAATCGGTGAAGTGGTGGTGGAAGATGAACTGCTCTCGCACGACGGTACTTTCAACCAAGTAGCTCGTCTGCTGACCCAGGAATACGCCGGAAAAATGATTTCTTTAAGCGTTAAACAATCCATCGAGCCTATTTTGGTAACCCCTGAACATCCGTTCCTGGTGCTCCGGAATCAGCAGAAGATGATTAATTTCAACATCGTTCGTAACCGATTGGAAAAAGGTTTTATCGAACCAGAATGGGTAGAGGCAAAAGACTTGACTACGGATGATCTAATTGCCGTTCCGTATTCATCCTACGAAAAAGACGTCCCCCAGTATACCCTGCACGATTGCCGGTTCTACGGCCTAATGGTTGGAGATGGGCACATTGCCAAAGATGGTAAACAGGCGCACATTACCCAAAACGCCGACAGTGATGATTTAAATTTTATCCGGGGCTACTTGTACAGTTACGGCATTCACTTTACCGAGTCGCGTGAAGAGAAGAAAGTACGTTACACCTGGTCAGCGCATCTAGGCTTCAAGTTTAACCGAGCCATGCTGTACGATGCAAACAGCGAAAAAATCATCCACCACTCCTTGCTGCACCTTCCCAAGGAAAAGACGTTGCAATTGGTGCGGGGAATTATTGAATCGGATGGTTGCATTGGCCAACGGGAGAACTACGAAATATGCCTGGACATGACTTCCCGTAATGTCATCGAGTCCGTCCGGTTCGTGTTGCTGCGCTTTGGTATACTGACTTGCGGTTACGAAAGAGACCGGGTGGGGAATGTTTCGGTCTATAAAGACATTACCACGCGACGGAAGTCCTACTGCCTGCGGCTGCCCAAAGTAGAGGCCATTACCCAATTATTCGACTTGCCTGCCGGTGAGTACGTATCTTATTTTACCCACGAGCAATGCTGCTACACGAGAATAGATAAGGTAGCCGTGACGGACTACGAAGGGATAGTAGTGGATTTTGAAGTAGAGCCCAACCACAGTTACCTGACGCACGTTGGGATAGCGCACAACGGGGGCGGCAAGCGCAAGGGCGCTTTTGCGGTGTACCTGGAACCCTGGCACGCCGACGTCTTCGAGTGGATCGACCTCAAGAAAAACCACGGCAAGGAAGAAATGCGCGCCCGCGACCTGTTCTACGCCCTCTGGATACCCGATCTTTTTATGAAGCGGGTGGAGGAAAACAGCACCTGGTCGCTGATGTGCCCGCACGAATGCCCCGGCCTGTCCGATACCTACGGCGAAGACTTCGAGCGGCTTTACGAGAAGTACGAGCGCGACGGCAAGGCCCGCAAAACCATCAAGGCGCAGGACCTGTGGTTCGAAATCCTGGAGGCGCAGACCGAAACGGGTACGCCCTACATGCTCTTCAAGGACCACGCCAACCGCAAATCCAACCAGAAGAACCTGGGCACGATCAAGTCGTCTAATTTATGTACTGAAATAATTGAATATACTGCCGAGGACGAAATTGCCGTCTGCAACCTGGCATCACTGGCGTTGCCCAAGTTCATCGCCAACGGCAAGTTTGACTACCAAAAACTGTTCGACGTTACCTACGTGGTGACCAAGAACCTCAACCGGATCATCGACATCAACTATTACCCGGTGGAGGAGGCGCGCAATTCCAACCTGCGCCACCGTCCCATTGGCCTGGGGGTGCAGGGCCTGGCCGACGCGTTTATTTTGCTGCGAATGCCCTTCGAGTCGGAGGAGGCGCAGGGGCTCAACAAGGATATTTTCGAGACGATCTACTTCGCCGCCATGACGGCTTCCAAGGACCTGGCCAAGAAGGAAGGGGCGTACAGCAGTTTCCGGGGTTCGCCCCTTTCCCAGGGTCAGTTCCAGTTTGACCTCTGGAACGTGAAGCCGCAGTCGGGCCGCTGGGATTGGGAAAGCCTGCGCCAGGAGGTGATCGAACACGGGGTGCGCAACTCCCTGCTGGTTGCCCCAATGCCGACGGCTTCCACGTCGCAGATCCTGGGCAACAACGAGTGCTTCGAACCCTACACGTCCAACATCTATACCCGCCGGGTGTTGTCGGGCGAATTTGTGGTGGTCAACAAGCACTTGCTCAAGGACCTGGTGCGGCTCAACCTGTGGAATGACTCGATGAAGAACAAGCTCATCTCCGCCAACGGGTCGGTACAGGACATCCGCGAAATTCCCCAGCACATCAAGGACCTGTACAAGACGGTGTGGGAGATCAAGCAGAAAACCATCATCGATATGGCCGCCGACCGGGGTGCGTTCATTTGCCAGAGCCAGAGCCTGAATATCCACCTGCAGGACCCCAACTTCGGCAAGTTGACGTCCATGCACTTTTACGCCTGGAAGAAGGGTCTCAAGACCGGTATGTACTACCTGCGGACCAAAGCCGCCGCCGATGCCATCAAGTTCACGGTGGAGAAGCAGGCCGATGTAGCCCTGGAGCCCGTGGTGACGGACGAACAGAAAGCCGCCGCCCTGGCCTGCTCGCTCGACAACCCCGAGGATTGCGAGGCTTGCGGTAGCTGAACCATTAGCCACCAGCAATCAGGGAAGGTCAGCAACGTACGAAAAAGGAGAAGCTGATTTTTCCGGTTAACCAAGCATTGCCTAAACCTATTCCTAAGCTCGAGCCGCTTCCTGACCGGGAGGCGGCTTTTTTTTGCGGTGACGCGACCGACAGTGGCAGCGGAGGACGGTGAACGGAAAATGGTTCTTTTACGCACCTGTACACCCAAAAAGACCACTTACGAAGTGATGGGCGCCACCGGCGAAGTGTTGGTCCCGTTCGGATAATGGCTGATTTACCTTTACAGGACAAATTTCAATCATTTCAACTTTTTATTCATCCCGTCACTAACTTAAAAAAAGGAGGCTATTATGGCAGACAAGATCAAGGTTACATTTCAAACGATCGACGTAATCACCGATGGCGAACCGATCGGGAAGGGCGAGCTCTACTGGAATTTTCTAGTCGACAACCACGTAGTGGATACCCGCTCGGCGGTCAACCCGACGAAGGTGTCCGATGGGGCAACCATCAACCTGACGAAGGCTTACACGGTCACCAAGGAAGCCGGCCAGATCCTGACCATCGCGGGTTCGGTCGGCGAAAAGGACAACCTCGATAAGGATGATTTCGACCGGTTCTCGGAAGAGTACAACAGTCACACCAACTGGGGTTTTGGTACGCACAAGA
>JACMKY010000513.1 GCA_014379925.1 Cytophagales bacterium
CCCAGCTGTTTTCTTTCCTGCGAAACCGTCGAGCCGACCACGACGACCTCATTCAGGCTGAGAATGTCCTCCACTAACTCCATGTCGATGGTGAACTGGTTGGTAGCGGGAGCGACTTCAATCTGCTTCGACTCACTCAGGTAACCAACATAATTGAAAACCACCTGGTAGCTCCCGGCCGGAAGCGTTCCCGAGATCCGGTAATTTCCTTCCACATCCGCCGTTGCTCCCGAACCGGTACCCGTAACCAACGCACTGGCCCCGACCAGGGGCTCATTGCGGTCATTGCTGATTTTTCCTTGGAGGGTAAACGGGACCTGGGAGAAGGCGACGGCGGGCAAAAGAATCAGCCAGCCCAAAAGAGTTGCTTTCCGTGGTAAACAAGTAGGGTGCATTCGTCGGGGTAGGGGTTTGATACCTGAGGGTGAAAGAGGGCAAACGATAAAGTGCTGTACCCGCGCAATCGGAACGAGCCTCCATACTACAAAAAATTGTCAATATCCTCAAAGCCGATTCGACTTCCGCCGGTCAAGTTTCGAAAGTTTTTCAAAAAGCGAATCTGGCTGGATGGAAGCCCGCCCGCCAGGTGCGGCATTCTTCCGGATTTACCGCCGTTTCCTCACCCATTCGTGGGTTTTTCCCGTACACGAAACTACGTTTGGGTGAGTCCGGGCCGCGGATTTTCCGGGCCTGCCCGCTGCGTGCATTTTTAATACTTGTTCATTGTTTCAACTCAACGCCCTTTCAAGCCATGGCAACCAACCAGGAAAACCAACCCGAAAACGCGCATCCAAACCCCCGCGAAGAAGCGAGTGACAACCCGACGCCAACCGGCGAAGGCACCGGCGAAAACGCGGCGGAAGCAACGGATTACGAGCAGAGGGCGGAGGCCGAGATCGGTCCGGAAATCTACGACCTGGGCAACGGCGGACCCGACGCCTCCGGCAGCGGCCTCCCGAGCCGCTCGAATAGTGTCGACGAAGACGACACGGAGGCGGAAAGGAGGGATGCCGACAAGGACGCCGGCGTGGACGGCATTGACTAACCCGTCGTTTCCGTTCAGCCCGCGCCGGTATCCGAGAAAGCCAGTATTTTAGGATGGAACCGGATAGTTCAACCTGCTTCACCCCGCGCGGTGGGTCGGGCTAGAAGCACCCGGGCCCACTCCCCCGGCAATGATAACCCTTCATCACTCACCTGGCCTAGCAACGTTCGATGGCGCAGATGAAACAGCTGGCTTCCGCGTTGCGGGCGTGCAGATACGCTACCTCCGGATGGTCGCGCAGGACTTGCTCAATTAACTCGTCCACGTCGGCTTCGCCCACGAGCTGGGTAAAGACCATGCGCTGGTCGGTGCTGTATCCAACCAACGACAAGGGGAAATTAACTTGGTCGGCTTTGATTTCGGGCGGAAACCGCCGCGTATCCGCGTAGGGTGCCCCGTCTTCGGCGAAAATGAAGACGGGGCCGTTTTGGTTGAAGGCGTTGGCTTGGCGGAAGGGCGAGTAGCTGAAGAGCAATCGCTGGTCGCGTTGCGGGGTGAAGGGTTTCAACGACACGCGGCACGGGCCGTAGCCAGTAGCCACTTGCTCCACGACGGGGTTGCCAAAATCGTCTTGGCGGGTGGCGCGTATTCGGCGCGCGGTTTCGGCCGGCAAGGGCACGATCTGAAAATGGGACATACGAACGGGGAATTTGCGGGGTACGCCACAAAATTGCGGCTTCCCCGGCGGCTAAAAAACCCGATCCTTGCGGAGTTTCAGCAACAGACGGGGAATGTATCTTCCCCTCGTACCCGTGTCTTTTCCGGAAGAATTTTCCCGGACAATGCACCATCGACGGTGAGTGATCGACTAAGTTCCATTATTGCCCCGGTGCCCTCATTCGTTCAGCCACGCCTGCACCACGGGAAATCGTTTGCAAGACAAAGTTGCCATCATTACGGGCAGGGCCCGCGGCATCGGCCAGGCTACGGCCGAGGTGTTTACCCGCGAGGGAGCCCGGGTGGTTCTCTGGGACGTGCTCGAGGCGGGCGCCGAAACGGCCCGGACGTTGCGTGAAAAAGGCTTACCCACCGAATTTCACCACGTCAGCACCACCGATTTCGACGCCCTGAGCGAAGCGGCTGCCCACGTTCACCAGCACTACGGACGGATTGACATCCTGGTCAACAACGCGGGCATCACCCGGGATGCTTCCTTGCTGAAGATGACGCCCGAACAGTGGCACCACGTTCTGGACGTGAACCTGACCGGCGTGTTCAACTGCACCAGGGTCGTCGCGCCGTACATGAAAGCGCGGGGATTCGGCCGCATCCTCAGTGCCTCGTCCATTGTGGGACTCTACGGCAATTTCGGACAAACCAACTACGCCGCCACCAAAGCTGGAGTGATTGCCATGACGAAGGTGTGGGCCAGGGAATTGGGCAAGTACGGCATCACCGCCAACGCCGCGGCACCCGGTTTTATTCAAACGGAAATGACCAATGCCATTCCGGAAACGGTCAAAGCCCAGGCCATTGCCCACATTCCCGGCCAGCGAATGGGATTGCCCGAAGACATCGCCCACGCCTACCTGTTTCTGGCCTCCGAGGAAGCAGGCTTCGTCAACGGCCATTGCCTGAGCGTGGATAGCGGCGCGGTGGGCTAGGTAGATGGCTGAGGTCGCCGTCTTGCCCGAGAATGTTTTGTATCCGCTGCCAGCCATTCACCCGGTTGCTACTGAAACCATTCAAAGCAAAGAGCAAATCTTCGATTCCATCATCCTGCCCTCTACTCGGCAAGCGTAAGCAACTATCTCGTTAGACTGTAAAGCACAAAACGATTGCCTAATAAGTCATTCAGTCGAATAACCGGGAATAGGTACGCGAGTAGTGATTGCTTATGAGTAACCTCTTGTCGTGAAATAAAAAAGAAGACTTTTGCTTGTC
>JACMKY010000066.1 GCA_014379925.1 Cytophagales bacterium
CAGCCCCAGTCTTCGCCGAAAGTCATCGTACCCAGGCACACTTCCGATACGCGAAGTCCGCTCTTGCCAAATAATTGGTATCTCATCGGTTTTAGGGTTAAAGATTAACTTAAAAATTATTCAGCACGTAATCTTTTGCTTTTTCCGGCAAGTCATCTTTAAAAAGCTTTTCAGGTACAACGCTTAACACAGGAAGTGTTTGGTTCTTCAATATAAAAGTGGAGCTGGAAGATTGCAATCTTTTGAAATCAATTCGCAGGACGCGGCAAAAAATAAAGCACCGATCTTAATGCACTTCCAATTAAACACCTTATGATTGCCAACGTAACCAACTATTGCGGGCTTTTTTCTGACAAATTTTTTATCCATCACTGCCTATCCTCATGAGTCTTACCAACAAAATAGCCATCGTAACCGGTGCTTCGCGCGGCATCGGCCGGGCCATCGCCCTGCAACTGGCGGCGAGCGGGGCCAAAGTAGCCGCCGTGGCGCGCAACGGAGCGGATTTGTCCGGGTTGGGGAACGAAATTGCCGACCAGGGCGGGGAAAGCCTGGGCGTGGTGGCCAACGTGGCCGTGGCCGACGAGGCCCGGGCCGTCGTGGAAAAAACGCTGGAACGGTTCGGACGGGTGGATATCCTGGTCAACAACGCGGGCGTCGGGCAGTTTAAACCCGCCGAGGAATTCGCGGAAAGCGAATGGGACGAGATCATGGACGTGAACGTGAAAGGTACCTTCCTGCTTTCCAAGGCCGTACTGCCCCACCTGAAAGCGCAACGGAGCGGTCACCTCCTCAGCATCGCCTCCGACGTGTCGAAGCGCACGTTCGGCAACGGGTCGGTGTACTGCGCCAGCAAGTACGCCCAGGATGCCTTTTGCGCGGCAGTCCGGAAGGAAGTACGTCCCTTCGGCATCAAGGTAAGCGTCATCTATCCCGGCCTGGTGGCTACGTATTTCGGTGGTACGCAGCCGGATGAAGCGCGGAAAAAGGATTGGCTTCAACCCTCGGACATCGCCGGGGCGGCGGTCTACATCCTGGGGGCGCCCGAGCACGTGGTGATTGACGAACTCATGCTCCACCCCCTCACGCAGGAGTACTAGAGCAGTCAACGGCCAGGCAACGGCCCATACCGGTGGTCAGTGGTCCATGCTCACCTTGTCGTACACGTCCGCCAATGAAAGCGGGCAGTCAACGCTTTTCAGGCGGATGGTTTCGTCGGGCTTCGAGGCATCCGTGAGTTCCCAGTGGCCCCATTCGTTGAGGGCGAACCGCTGGATGCTCACTCGTTCGGAACCAACCATTACGTACTCCCGCAGCGACGGAATGCTCCGGTAGAGCCGAAACTTCTCGCCCCGATCGTACTTCTCGGTGGACTCAGAAAGCACTTCCAGGATGATTACCGGGTTGGTGAGGGTATCAAATTGGTTGTCCACAAACGCTTCCTTGCCACAAACAACCTGGGCATCCGGATAGGTATAGAGGCCGGTTAAGGGAATGTGTAACCGCAAGTCGCTGGGAAAAATCGAACAGGGCTTACCCCTTAGGCGGGTATTCAAAATACCCATTAAGTTGGATACCAACGCGTTGTGGTTACGCGTCGCGCCCGCCATCGCGAACATTTCGCCCCGGTAAAATTCGCTTTTGTAGGAGGCTTTCCGCTCAACGGCCAGGTATTCGGCCTCGGTCAGCGGTGGCTTGGGACCGGCGGACACGGGTGGACGGTTTGGTACGGAAATAAACTGATCGGTCGGTCGATGATTTTTAGCTTTGTTTTACCCCTGACCATTTGTTCTATCCACGAGTGAATCACTTTCAAGGATATGCTCATTATTCAACCGATTCTAACCGGTTCGTTTCCCAAATGCAGATTTTAGGCGTGCACGGAACTTCAGTTGCGCTTGTTGAGCTCGTCCCGGATGCGGGCGGCGCGTTCGTAGTCTTCCCGTTCCAGGGCCTCGTCGAGCATGGTCTTGAGTTGTTCGAAGGGAATGTCCTTGAACCGTTCGGGGGTGGAGGGCGTCGCCCGGACGGGTTCTTCGCGCTTGATCAGCGGTTCTTCCTCCTGCGACTCGGTGAAGACGATGCCTGCCTCGGAAAGAATGGGTTCGAAGGTGTAGATGGGAACGTTGAAGCGCAGGCCGATGGCAATGGCGTCGGAAGGGCGGGCGTCAATCTCGGTGTGGCGGATGCCGTCGGAACAAACAATCTTGGCGTAGAAAACCCCTTCCTTGAGGTCGGAAATGACAATCTCAGTGACCGAAAACCGAAAACTTTGCGCAAAGGACTTGAACAAATCGTGGGTCATCGGGCGGTTGGGCACGATCTTCTCGATCTCAATGGCAATGGCCTGAGCCTCAAACATCCCGATGATAATGGGCAACCGGCGGTTTCCGTACTCTTCGCCCAGCACCAGCGCAAACGAACCGGACTGGGATTGACTGGAGGACAGCCCGAGTATTTCAAGTTTAATCTTATTCACTTGAATGAAAATGAAATATTGAAAAACGAGAAAGTCGCCCCAGGGTGCCCACGGGACGATGCCCTTGCCATTCCAATCGTTTGGTTGCCGGAAGCTGCGAATATAAGAAAATAAAAATTGGCAGTATTTTCTTTCAATCACAAAAAACTGCCCCCTCCGGAAAGATGCCGTCCCTTGCCCTTGGTGAGGCATCAGGCCATTTCCTTCACTGCCTTGGTCAACCGGGGCAGGATATCAAACACGTCGCCCACGATGCCGTAGTCGGCCGCTTTGAAAAACGGGGCCTCCGGGTCCTTGTTGATGACCACGATCACCTTCGAGGAATTGACGCCCGCCAGGTGCTGGATGGCACCCGAAATGCCGGCGGCAATGTAGAGGTTGGGACTGATCTTGATGCCCGTCTGACCCACGTGTTCGTGGTGGGGCCGCCAATCCAGGTCCGACACGGGCTTGGAACAGGCAGTGGCCGCGTGGAGCGCCCTGGCCAGGTCTTCCACCAGGTTCCAGTTTTCCGGTCCCTTCAAACCCCGGCCGCCCGAAACCACCAGGTCCGCCTCCGGCAGCAGCACGTCGCCCGTTGCCTTCACGGTCTCGGTGATCTTTACGTTGAAATCGGCATCGCTCAGGGTAGGGACGAACGTTTCAACGTCCGCCTGGTCGGCGGTGGGCTCGGCCGTGATGGCGTTTTTCTTGATGGCGATGATTTTCTGGTCGCCCTTCATTTCCACTTCGGCAAAGGCCTTGCCGGTGTAAATGCTGCGTTTCACCCGGAAGCCATTGGCTACTTCCGGCAAGTCCACCGCGTTGGTGACCAGGCTGGCCTTCAGGCGGGCGGCCAGGCGGGCCGACACCGCGCTGCCCAGCGAAGAGGTAGCCAGCACCAGCAGGGTGGCCCCTTCCTTTTCCATTGCCTGCGCCAACACGCTGGTGTAGGCCTGGATGACGCCGTGCTCCAGGCGCGGATCGTTGGCGTGCAGCGCCTTTTTGGCCCCGAAGTTTCCCAAGGCCGTCAGTTGGTCCGACGAAACGTTTCCGATCACCAGTGCCGTGGCAGTGGTGTTCTGCAAGCCCGCCACCCGGGCCCCGTAGGCCACGGCTTCCAACGACGAGTTCTTGACGATCCCGTCGGCTATTTCCACAAAAATCAGTACGGACATGGGGAGTTGATGGTTGATGGTTGATGGTGAATAGTTGGGAGAGGGGCAACTTGACGCGTTTGAATAATCACCGTTGACTATCCACTGTCAATTATCCACTATCCACTCATGCTCACCGGGGTCTTCTCAACAGGTAGCGCGTGATGAAAAGGCCGTCGTTGGCCGCGGCGATGGTTTCCGACAGCTCCCAGCCCTCCTGCGTCAACTGGTTGACTTTTATTACGATGGCTTTGTCGTTGCCCTTGATGTTGCCGAAGTTGATTCCACCCAGGCTGAATACGTTTTCCAGCGGCAATTCCTGCGCGTTGCCGTCCGCATTGGTCACCAGCATCCGCGAACGCCCGCTGCCCCCGGGGATCAGCGATTCGATGGTGGTCAGTTGCATGTACTGGTACTTGGGAACCACCGGTGCCTGCGCAAAGGCGGAACCGGCCAACCCGATCAGGCAACAAAGAACAAAGTGCTTTTTCATACGGCTTGCCAGTGGTTTTGGATTCGTTCAGTAAAAAATGTTGCGGTTCTGCCCGCCACCGCGCAGGGACGCTTCAGCGGGGACGGTATTACTTTCCCACGGTGACTCTTCGTTCTCACAACACTTTCGCCTCGGTCCGCAGCAGCGTGATCAGTCTTTCGGCTTCCCCGGCCGGAATCATCCGGCAGGCTCCCTTGGGCGCGGGCAGTTCGTACTTTTGCACGGCGGTAAAGGCGTCGGCATCCACGGGCGATGCCACTTGCAAAGGCTTGGTACGGGCGGACATGATGCCCCGCATGTTGGGGATTTTCCACTCGGCGATTGGTTCCTGGCAGCCGGCTACCAGGGGCAGGTCTACTTCCAGGTATTCTTTTCCTCCCTCGATTTCGCGGGTTAGTTTGGCCCGGTTGCCTGCAATGTCCAGTTTCATCACCGGCGAAAGCGAGGGGATGCCCAGCAGTTCGCCCACCATCCCGTGCACCTGCCCGCCGTTGTAATCGATGGATTCGCGGCCCATCAGGATGAGGTCATAAGCATTCTTGCGGGCCACTTCGGCGATCTGCACCGCCACGAAGTACGAGTCGGTCGGCTCGGCGTTCACGCGGATGGCGTCGTCAGCCCCGATGGCCAGGCACTTGCGCAGGGTGGGTTCGGTGTCGGCTTCTCCCACGTTCAGCACCGTGACCGTGCCGCCGTGGGCTTCCTTCAATTCCACCGCGCGGGAAAGCGCGTAGTCGTCGTAGGGACCGGTGGTAAACTGGACGCCGGCCTTGTTGAACTTGGTATTGTTGTCGGAAAACTGAATTTTGGTTGTCGTATCCGGCACTTGGGTGATGCAAACGAGTATCTTCATGGGAGCGCTTGGTTGATAGCATAACTGATCCTGGGCCGCGAAGTTATCAAGATTCGCCATTTTGTCGGCCTCTGGCGGGGGTATTTCGCTTTCGCCCCCCGTTTCCGCCGAAGTACAAGGGAAGGGAATGTCGAATGTCCAATAAGGAACTCCGAACGTCGAAGTAAAAGGAGTTGTTTTTTACTTCGACACTTGACATTCGGAGCGGTCCGCCGGGGTGGTCCGGCAATCCGGCGCCTAGTCGCTGCGGTTGAAGCCGCTCCGTTTCAAGCAAAGAGTACCACCGCACCCTCTGCTACTGCGACCAGACCGGCAACCCGATCCAGACGTGCCACTCAGGGGCGTGAATTCCCCCACCCCTGGGTTTTCTACCTGAAAACTCCTGGTCCATCGCCGGCTGCTTTTTGCCCGCTGCCCATTGCTCACTCCTGGGGAATTGGCTACTTTGCGGGCGTATTCTTGTCACCTTCATGTCCGAAAAGCGCCCCGCCGGCCTCCTGTTCATCTTCATCACCTTGCTGCTCGACGTACTGGGCATCGGCCTGATCATCCCCATCCTACCCCGGCTCGTCGAAGGTTTCGTGCAAAACGACGTGAGCGTAGCCTCCCGCTACCTGGGCGTGCTGATTTCCGTGTACGCCTTCGTGCAGTTTTTGTGCGCCCCGGTGCTGGGATCCCTCAGCGACCAGTACGGCCGCCGCCCCGTCATCCTGATTTCACTGCTGGGTTTCGGGCTGGACTACCTGTTGCTGGCCTTTGCCCCGAGCCTGGGCTGGCTGTTCGCGGGGCGGGTCATCGCTGGTATCACCGGGTCGAGTGCCACCACGGCCAGCGCCTACATCGCCGACGTGAGTCCGCCGGAAAAACGCGCCCAGAACTTCGGCCTCATCGGAGCGGCCTTCGGACTGGGATTCATCATCGGGCCGGCCCTGGGTGGCGTGCTGGGTGGCATCCACGTCCGGCTTCCTTTCTTTGCTGCCGCCGGATTGACGCTGCTCAACTGGCTGTACGGCTTCTTCATCCTGCCCGAATCGCTGGCCAAAGAAAACCGCCGGAAATTCTCCTGGCGACGCGCCAATCCGGTGGCCGCGCTGGTCAAGCTGGGCAAGTACCCGGTTATCCTGGGCCTGACGGGTTCGCTGATCTGCCTCAACCTGGCCGGACAAATCCACCCCAGCACCTGGGTGTTGTTTACCACCAGGCAGTTTCGCTGGTCGGAGGTGGACGTGGGGTTGTCGCTGGCTTTCGTGGGGCTGCTGGTGGCCCTGGTGCAGGGGCTGCTCACGCGCATCATCATTCCCCGGATCGGGGACCGGCGGGCGGTAATCACCGGCCTGCTGCTGTACGCGTTCGGCTTCGTGCTCTTCGGCTTTGCCAGCCGGGGCTGGATGATGTACGCGGCCGTGGTGCCCTTTGCCCTGGGCGGCATCGCCGGACCGGCCATCCAGGGATTGATCTCCCGGCAGGTGGGTCCTTCCGAACAAGGGGAATTGCAGGGCGCCCTCACCAGCCTGGCCAGCCTGACGGCCATCGTGGGGCCACTGTTGGCCACCAACCTCTTCGCCTACTTCAACGCCCCCGCCGCGCCGGTTCACCTGCCCGGGGCGGCCTTCCTCATGGGTACGTTGTTGACCCTGGCGGGGCTATTGATTGCGTTGCGTTCCTTCCCGCGGACACCCGTGGTGGCAGCGGAGGCAACGGTCGAATCCTGACCGCTGTGGCGGGTGACGGGTACCGGAAGGATTTCCTGGTTCCGCATCTGGCATTGGTATCCTGCCCGCCATTGATACGCTCCTATTCAGGGACGTCTTGCTGGTTTTCCGCGCAATCTTCCCTGACCAAGGCTATCAAGCAAGCCGTATCCACACGAATCCTCCATTTACCTTACACCGAGTGTCAGCTGGGTGGCAGGCACGAAGTTGCCCCAAGATTACCCGCGCCGTACTTTTACCGCCAACCGTGGCTTGCTCATCGTTGAGCCTGGTTCCACCCAAGACCGGTCATCGATTGTTCATCCGCACATCTGCACATATACCAATCTGCACACCTACTTGTATGCGGTACACACGTCTATCCTTGCTGTTTTGGCACCTGTTGCTTACGAGCTTGCTGAACACGGCTTCGGTACAAGCGCAGCAGTACGTTTACCAGAGCCAGCTCGGTTCGGAGGCTTTGGGACTTGCC
>JACMKY010000514.1 GCA_014379925.1 Cytophagales bacterium
TACCTATTGTCAAGGACTAACCAAAATATTCGTCGACAAAAAAGGAACATTCGTCGAATTTATTTTGCATCGGGAGGCTCTTCCCATCAACTGCCTCGCACTGTGCCTTTCACCAACGCAGGAAAGCCTTTCTCCGCAACGCAGCGGGACTTTGGCGTACGCCCGGTTGGCTTCAACCGCCGAAAAATGTCTGGTACCCAAACTTTACGTCAATGCAAACTAAATTGCCTTCGTAACCGTTTTCCTGTCTGTGAAGTTTAGGTCGCTCGACTTGGATGCGGCTTTCTTGATCTGCCCACCGGCGCATTCACCCACCAGCAAAATAAACGATGTTAGGCTATCGATTTTCGGATTTCGTTCCCGGCGAGGAGAACGCCAAAAACAAATTTGAGCAACTGCTCAGTATTTTCAACCAATTGCTGGTCGTGACGGCGGGCGAGGTGAGCGAGGCGCTGAGCTGGATGAGCAACCTCGACAAGCAGTACAACCTGACCGACGGCGAGTACGGCATGGGAGATTTTATCCAGGACCTGAAGGACAAAGGCTACATCACCGAAGAAACACCCGGTGGCAAGATCACGATGACGGCCAAGAACGAGCAGGCCATCCGCCGGAGTTCACTGGAAGAGATTTTCGGCAAGCTCAAAAAGTCCAAAGGGGGAGGCAACCACAACACGCCGTATTCGGGCGTGGGCGATGAGCTCAGCAGCGACCGCCGCGATTTTCAGTTCGGCGACACGCTGGAGCAGATTTCCATGACCGAGTCCATCCGCAACGCGCAGGTCAACCACGGCATCGGGGATTTCATGCTGATGGAAGACGACCTGGAGATCGTGGAGAAGGAATTCAAGGCGCAGACCTCCACCGTGTTGATGATCGACATTTCGCACTCGATGATTCTCTACGGCGAAGACCGCATCACACCCGCCAAGAAGGTGGCCATGGCCCTGGCTGAACTCATCACCACCAAGTATCCCAAGGACACGCTCGACATCATCGTGTTTGGCAATGATGCCTGGCAAGTGCAGATCAAGGACTTGCCCTACCTGGAAGTGGGTCCTTACCATACCAACACCGTGGCGGGACTGGAATTGGCGATGGACCTGCTGCGCCGCCGCAAGAACAAGAATAAGCAGATCTTCATGATCACCGATGGCAAGCCGACTTGTTTGAAGGAAGGCATCCGCTATTACAAAAACAGCTTCGGCCTCGACAAGAAAATCCTCAACAAGACGCTGAACCTGGCCGCTCAATGCCGCCGGATTAAGATTCCGATCACCACTTTTATGATCGCCTCCGATCCGTACTTGCAAGAGTTCGTGCGGGAGTTTACCAAGACCAACAATGGCAAAGCCTACTACAGCACACTAAAGGGGCTGGGCAACTTCATTTTCGAGGACTACGAGCGGAACCGCAAGAAGGACGTGTGATGAACGATGAGAAGGCGCCCCCAATCCTACGCGGCACACCGGCATTGGCATTCAGGGGAAATGTACGTTAGTCAGGCGCGCGGTTCGGATTTGGAGGAGGCGAGGTTGAATGGGGCAAAGTTTCTGACGTGAAATCCATCAAACATTTGGGCAACTCCTTTAAACAAAGGTATGACTTACAAGGAAATTCCAGCGAAAAAACTGCTTAACATCCAAACCCTCGGCGAGTTGAAAGCCACCGGGTACAAACCGAGATCCGTCCGGCAAGAACTGCGGGACAACCTCATCGAGAAGATCCGCAACAAGGAAGAGGTATTTCCCGGCATCTGGGGATACGAGGAAACCGTGATCCCCGACGTGGAGCGGGCCATTCTGTCGATGCACCACATCAACCTGCTGGGATTGCGGGGACAGGCCAAAACCCGCATCGCGCGGATGATGGTCAACTTGCTCGATGAATACGTTCCGGTAGTGAAAGGCTCCGAGCTGAACGACGATCCGCTGCAACCGCTCTCGCGCTATGCCCTCGACCTGATCGCCGAACACGGCGACCATACACCCGTTACCTGGATGCACCGCAGTGAACGCTACACCGAGAAGCTGGCCACCCCCGATGTGTCGGTGGCCGACCTCATCGGGGATGCGGATCCCATCAAGGCCGCCACCCTCAAATTGCCCTACTCCGACGAGCGCGTGATTCACTTCGGGTTGATTCCCCGTTCGCACCGGGGCATTTTCGTCATCAACGAGTTGCCCGACTTACAGGCGCGCATTCAGGTATCGCTGTTCAACATTTTGCAGGAGGGCGACATCCAGATTCGGGGTTTTAAGATCCGGTTGCCGTTGGATATTCAATTCGTCTTTACGGCCAACCCCGAGGACTATACCAACCGGGGCAGCATCGTGACCCCACTCAAAGACCGGATCGACAGCCAAATCGTGACGCACTATCCCAAGAGCATCGAGATCGGCAAGAAAATCACCCGTCAGGAAGCCAAGGTGAAATACGGGCAGGACGAACGGGTGCGCACCAACGAACTCATTGCCGACCTCATCGAGCAGATCGCCTTCGAAGCGCGCAGCAGCGAGTACGTGGATGCCAAAAGCGGGGTGTCGGCCCGCCTGACCATCTCGGCCTACGAAAACCTGCTCAGTGCGGCCGAACGGCGCCTGTTGATCAACGGCGAGAAGAGTACCCACGTCCGCGTGGCGGATCTGGTGGGCGTGATTCCTTCCATTACCGGCAAGGTGGAATTGGTGTACGAAGGCGAAGTAGAAGGGCCGGTCATCGTGGCGCAGAATTTATTGGGGAAGGCCATTCGCACGCAATACCTCCAGTATTTTCCCGACCCGGAAAAGCAGAAGAAGCAAAAGGACAAAAATCCGTACAAGAAAATCACCGATTGGTTCGGCGACGGGAACGTAATCGACATCTTGAATGAATTACCCGACCGGGACTACCGGAACCGCCTGATGGCCGTGGAGGGCCTGGAAGCCCTGGTCAATCTGCACCACGGTAAACAAGACAACGTTTTCAAATTGTTTTTAATGGAGTTTGCGCTCCACGGATTGGCGGAATATTCGATGCTCAGCAAAAAAACGCTGAGCACGGGGCTGCAATTCAAAGACCTGTTGAGCAGCATGTTTTCCATGCCCAAGCCCGGCGACGACGAGGATTGATGTCGGCGAATAACCCGGCAACCGCTACGTACCTCAACCCACGAACCCGCTGTTCGTGGGTTTTTTGTTTCAACAATACATGAGTTGGTATTCCCAGGGTGAAATAAAGCGGCTACTTCGTTCGCGAATGCGGGGATTATGCTAATTTTGGCGAAAATTCGCCTTTGGGCGGACAAACTCCAACACACTCTTATTTGCTTAAGCGAATGAGCGACTTTGCTTATTGAGAGGAAGAAACGTACCTTTGAACCACGTCAAAACCAAGTCATTCGTTTTATGGACCCATACTCGTACATCGCCAATGCCGACGGAGCAGCCATTGACGAGCTTTACCAATCCTACCAACGCGATCCCCATTCCGTAGACGCGGGTTGGCAGAAATTCTTCGAGGGCTTTGAATTCTCGTTCACCTACGGTGAAAACGGCAACGGACACGCCGGGGTCGGCAATGGGACGCCCGCCCCGGCGGCGACAACGGCGACTCCCACGGCGACCGTGGTGGAAAAGGCGGGGGCCGAAAAGGAGTTGCAGGTCCGGAACCTGATTTACGCCTACCGCATGCGGGGCCATCTACGGGCCAATACCAACCCGGTGCGTCCGCGAAAGGACCGCAAGGCGATGCTGGATTTAGCGGATTTCGGCCTGACCGAGCGGGACTTGGATACGGTGTTCGAGGTAGGACACGAGTTGAAGATTGGTCCGGCCACGCTGCGCAAGATCCACGAAACCCTCCGGCTCATTTACGAAGGTCCCATTGGGTTCGAATACCGGTACATCCGCGAATCCGAGGCGGCGGAATGGCTGAAGGACAAAATTGAAACGGAGGCCATTCGCTTCAACCCGTCCATTGAGGAAAAAACGCGCATCCTTTTCAAGCTCAACGAGGCGGTCGTTTTCGAAAACTTCCTGCAAACCAAATACCTGGGACAAAAGCGGTTTTCGCTCGAGGGCGGTGAAACCACCATCCCCGCGCTGGATGCCATTATCAATAAAGCCTCGGAACTGGGGGCCGAAGAGTGCATCGTCGCGATGGCGCACCGCGGTCGCCTCAACGTGTTGGTCAACATCATCGGCAAGACCTACGAAAACGTTTTCAGCGAATTTGAAGGTACCGCCGTGCCGGACCTCACGTTTGGCGATGGCGACGTGAAGTACCACATGGGCTACTCGAGTCAGGTAGAGACGGTTTCGGGTAAGAAGATCCACCTCAAACTGGCGCCGAACCCTTCGCACCTGGAGGCGGTGAATCCGGTGGTGGAAGGCATTGCCCGGGCCAAAGGAGACGGACTTTACAAAAGCGATTTCGATAAGATCATTCCCATCCTCATCCACGGCGACGCCGCTTTGGCCGGTCAGGGCATCGTCTACGAGGTCACGCAGATGTCGAAGCTGGCGGGTTACTACACCGGAGGAACCATTCACTTCGTCATCAACAACCAGGTGGGCTTTACCACCGATTTCGAAGATGCCCGCTCCAGCATTTACTGCACCGACGTGGCTAAGATCATCGACGCGCCCGTGCTGCACGTCAACGGCGACGACGCCGAGGCGGTGGTGTTCTGCGCCAAACTGGCCGTCGAATTCCGGCAGCGTTTCAACCGCGACATCTTCATTGACATGGTCTGCTACCGCCGCCACGGGCACAACGAAACCGACGAACCCAAGTTCACCCAACCTACCCTGTATAACGTTATTTCCCGGCACCCCAATCCCCGGGAAATCTACAACAAGAAGCTGATTGCCCGGGGAGAAGTGGACGCGCAACTGGCCGATAAGATGGACAACGAGTTCAAGGCCCTGCTCCAGGACCGGCTCGACATGGTCAAGCAGCACCCGCTGCCCTACGTCTTTCAGAAGCTGGAGGAGGATTGGAAGGTACTGCGCCGCGCCACGCCCGAAGACTTTGAACAATCGCCGGTAACGGGCATCCCCGAGGAAACGGTCAGAAGAATCGGCGAAGCGCTGGTAAAGATCCCGGAAGGGTTCAAACCGCTCAAGCAGATCGAGAAGTTGCTGAAGGACCGCCGTCAGATGTTTTTCGAGAGCCGCCAATTGAACTGGGCCGCCGCCGAATTGCTGGCTTACGGATCTTTCCTGCTCGAAAACAAGATCGTGCGGCTCAGCGGACAGGACGTGCAGCGCGGCACCTTCTCGCACCGCCACTCGGTGTTGCACGACGCCGAAACCAACGAAGCCCACAACAGCCTGAACTTCATTGCGGAAAATCAGGAGACGTTCCGCGTCTACAATTCGCTGCTTTCCGAGTACGGCGTGCTGGGGTTCGAATTCGGTTACGCGATGGCCAATCCCAACGCGCTGGTGGTGTGGGAAGCGCAGTTCGGCGATTTTGCCAACGGCACCCAAGTCATCATCGACCAGTTCATTGCCTGCTCCGAGTCGAAGTGGCAACGCATGAACGGCGTGGTGCTGCTGCTGCCCCACGGCTACGAAGGACAGGGTCCGGAGCATTCCAACGCCCGTCCCGAACGGTTTCTGCAACTGTCGGCGGAGTACAACATCATCGTGGCCAACGTCACGCTGCCCGCCAACTTCTTTCACTTGCTGAGGCGGCAGTTGGTTTGGCCGTTCCGCAAGCCCTGCGTGGTGATGTCACCCAAGTCATTGCTCCGTCATCCGCAGTGCGTATCGCCCCTGGAAGACTTCACCAATGGACGTTTCCGCGAGGTGATCGGCGACGCGTACGCCCAGCCGAAGCAGGTAAAGAAGGTGCTATTGTGTTCGGGCAAGGTATACTTCGATTTGCTGGAGGCGCAGCAGAGTGGCAAGCGCGTCGACGTGGCCGTTGTTCGGGTAGAGCAATTGCATCCCTTTCCCACCGGGCAGGTGGACGCGGAACTGGCCAAGTACAACAAGGGGGTGAGCGTGGAGTGGGTGCAGGAAGAGCCGGAGAACATGGGTGCCTGGAGCTACGTCCTGCGGTCGTACCGGCACGTGGCCCTGGAGGTGATCGCCCGTAAGCCCAGCGCTTCGCCCGCCATTGGCTTTGCCAAGATACACGCCAAGGAGCAGGAAGAGATTGTCAAGAAGGCGTTTTCTTAACCGGATTAGCAATGCCAGTATTCACCGGCTCATTTATAAATCTGCCCATCCACCCATGCCGTTAGACATCAAAGTGCCCTCCGTGGGCGAGTCGGTGACCGAAGTGACCGTCGCCGCCTGGAACAAGAAGGAAGGCGATTTTGTCAACCGCGACGAAGTATTGTGCGAACTGGAATCGGACAAGGCCACCTTCGAGCTGCCCGCCGAAGCCTCCGGCACGTTGCACATCATCGCCCGGCCGGGTGATACCCTGCCCATCGGTGCGGTGTTGGGTAGCCTTGAAGAAAACGGAAGCGCGGGAAAGGAGCCACCGTCGGCCGCTCAAGTGATCCAACCCCAGCCGGAACAAAACAAACAACCCGTGGAAAAACCAGCCCCCACAACGCCAGCCGCCCCGACGACCGCCGCCGTGGTCGAGATGAAAGTGCCTTCCGTCGGTGAATCGGTGACCGAAGTCACCATCGCTTCGTGGAATAAAAAGGACGGTGATCCGGTGAACCGGGACGAAGTGCTGTGCGAACTGGAGTCGGACAAGGCCACCTTCGAACTGCCCGCTGAGGCATCGGGCACGCTGCGCATCGTGGCGCAGCAGGGAGAAACGCTGCCCATCGGTGCCTTGATCTGCCGGATTGAAGTGGGAGCGGCGGGCAATGAGCCCGTCAGCCCGCCGCCAGCGGTTGCCCAACCGGCCACCCAATTAACTGCCCAACCGACGGAGGAAAATAAAACTTCCTACGCGACGGGCTATCCCTCGCCGGCGGCCGGGAAAATCCTGGCCGAAAAAGGCATTGCAACCAAACAAGTGAACGGAACGGGCGTGGAAGGCCGCATCACCAAAACCGACGCGTTGAAGGCAACAGTCAGCAATCAGCCGCCCGCCGTTAGCGGCAAGTCAGTGGACCCCAAGCCAACGGAAAAGCCGGATGGAGACCGCCCGCCCGCTGCACAAACCGGGAAGTCGGAAGTCTCCCCGCCAACCGCAATGGCAGGCTCCCCGCGCAGCCAGCGGCGGCAGAAACTAACGCCGCTCCGCAAAACGGTGGCGCGTCGGCTGGTGGCGGTGAAAAATGAAACGGCCATGCTCACCACTTTCAACGAGGTGGACATGAAGCCGATCATGGAGTTGAGGACCAAGTACAAGGACAAGTTCAAGGAGAAGTACGGCGTTGGCCTGGGCTTCATGTCGTTCTTCGCCAAGGCCGTATGCCTGGCCCTGCAAGAATGGCCCGCCGTGAACGCGACCATCGACGGCGACGAGATTGTCTATAACGATTTCTGCGACATTTCCATTGCCGTGTCGGCACCCAAGGGCCTGGTGGTGCCCGTGATTCGCAACGCCGAGTCGATGAGTTTCGCCCAGATCGAAGCCGAAGTGGTGCGGTTGGCCACCAAGGCCCGCGACAACAAGCTGACCATTGAGGAGATGACCGGCGGCACGTTCACCATCACCAACGGCGGCGTGTTCGGCTCAATGCTGTCCACCCCGATCATCAACGCGCCGCAGTCGGCCATCCTGGGGATGCACAATATCCTGGAGCGCCCCGTGGCCATCAATGGACAAGTCGAAATTCGCCCGATGATGTACGTAGCCCTTTCCTACGACCACCGCCTCATCGACGGCCGCGAATCGGTAAGCTTCCTGGTGCGCGTAAAGCAACTCCTGGAAGACCCGACCCGGTTGCTGTTGGGAATATGATTGTTCAGCGCCAAAAGTAATTGGACTCGATGAACTTGTCATTTTGGTGAAATCGAAACGAAACCAACCATGGTTTGGGAGTACAAAACCAAAACCTTAACCCTGAAAAAATCTTTTTGGACGGGCAAAGTGGATTTCCAGGAAAGTGATCTGGAAATGAGCCTTAACGAAGTCGGTTCGGAGGGCTGGGAACCGGTGTCCGTCCAAGCCATCCCAATGGGTACTTATCCTGCTAACCAAGCGTTGCTCGTCTGGAAGCGGTCCAAGCCTTAGGCTTCCCGTACCCAGCAAGTTCGGCAGTCAATACTAACCAACAATTCATGACGTACGACGTAATAGTAATCGGTTCCGGTCCCGGAGGCTACGTGGCGGCCATCCGCGCGGCGCAACTCGGGCTGAAAACCGCCATCATCGAAAAGTACAGTACCCTGGGCGGTACCTGCCTCAACGTGGGCTGCATTCCCTCCAAAGCCATGCTCGATTCTTCGGAGCATTTCTTCAACGCCGCGCACACTTTTCAGACGCACGGCATCGACCTGACCGACCTGAGGGTGAACCTGCCCCAGATGATGAAGCGCAAGAACGAGGTAGTGGCGCAAACCACCGCCGGGGTCGATTTTCTGATGAAGAAAAACAAGATCACGGTCTACCACGGCCTGGGCTCCTTCGTCGACAAGAACACGGTGAAAGTGACCAAGGGCGACGGCAGCACCGAAGACATCACGGGCCAGAACATCGTGATCGCCACCGGCTCCAAGCCTTCCACCCTGCCCGGCGTGACCCTCGACAAGCAGCGCATCATCACCTCTACCGAAGCCCTTAACCTGCCCGAAGTGCCCAACCGGTTCATCGTCATCGGGGCGGGGGTGATCGGGGCGGAGTTGGGCTCGGTGTACGGGCGGCTGGGCGCGAAAGTGACCTTCATTGAGTACGCGGGTTCGATGATTCCGACGATGGACGCGACCATGGGCAAGGAACTGCAACGGGCGTTGAAGAAGTTGGATGCCCAATTCTACTTCAACCACAAGGTCAAGGCGGTGGTCAACATGGGCAGCGAAGTGAGCGTGACCGCCGACGACCCGCAGGGCAAGGAAGTGGTTTTCGCGGGCGACTACTGCCTGGTAGCGATCGGGCGTCGCCCCTACACGGATGGCCTGGCGCTGGAAAACGCCGGCCTGGCCACCGACCAGCGGGGAAAAATCGAAGTGGATACCCACTTGCGCACCAGCGTGCCGGGCATCTACGCCATCGGCGACGTGATCAAGGGGGCCATGCTGGCGC
Organism: Cytophagales bacterium; assembly: GCA_014379925.1. Lineage (GTDB taxonomy): Bacteria > Bacteroidota > Bacteroidia > Cytophagales > ES-bin-26 > ES-bin-26. The sequence goes on from JACMKY010000514.1 coordinate 9,148, forward strand.
ACAAGGCCGAAGACGAAGGTACGTTTGTTGCCGAGGTCATTGCCGGACAGAAGCCGCATATCAACTACCTGCTCATTCCCAACGTGGTGTATACCTGGCCCGAGGTAGCTTCGGTGGGCTATACGGAAGAGGAATTGAAGTCAAAGGGCATCGCCTACAAAACGGGTTCTTTTCCCTTCAAGGCTTCCGGAAGGGCGCGGGCGAGTATGGACACCGAGGGCCTGGTGAAAGTGCTGGCCGACAAGGAAACTGACGAAATCCTGGGCGTGCACATGATCGGACCCCGCACGGCGGACATGATTGCCGAAGCGGTGGTAGCGATGGAATACCGCGCCTCCGCCGAAGACATCGCCCGCATGAGCCACGCACACCCAACCTACACCGAATCGTTCAAAGAAGCCGCGCTGGCCGCCACCGAAAACCGGGCTGTACACATATAGCGTTTGTGAATGAATGGGTGTCACAGTGGGCGGAGCGGCCGCCGCTGCGGTCGAATCATGGGTTGAAAAACGCAAAGCAATGGAAACAAAAGTGCCTTGTCCTTTGGGCAAGGCACTTTTGTCTGGGAGTAGATATTTATTTCGTTTGCCTGAACTCACGTAAATTATCATTGACAATCAACCATTTAAGGGTTCTAAAAGAGCAATTGCTGTTCTGCTGCCTGACCTGGGTGTATGACTGAACTGGAGCGCTACCTGAACCAATCTTTTCTGGGCAACGAACTGCGGGACTTCGCCTGGTTTGCGGGCATCTTAGGGGTGGGCTTGCTGCTCAAGCGGGTCTTCTCCGTGTTGATCTCGCGGTTGCTGTACCATTTTGTCAGGGGTGAGGAAGAAAAAGTACCCGTCACCGAATTCATCCGGCTGCTGCGCGTTCCCTTCGAAAACTTCACCCTGCTCCTTTTCCTTTACTTGGCTTTTGATCGGCTCCGTTTTCCGGTGGAATGGAACCTGGCGCCCGTCTCCGCGTTCGGGCTGCGTCAAGTGATTGCCAAGGGATACCAGATCCTGCTGATTCTTTCCGTTACCTGGATTCTGCTCCGGTTCATTGATTTCTTCGCCCGGGAATTCACCCGGAAAGCCGCCGTTGCCGAGTCACCGCTCGACAACCAGTTCGTGCCATTCTTCAAAGAACTGGTTAAGGTGTTGATGGTCATCTTCTCCCTTTTTTTCATCCTGGGCGTGGTGTTCCACCTCAACGTCGCTTCGCTGGTGGCGGGCCTGGGCATCGGGGGCCTGGCGGTGGCCCTGGCCGCCAAGGAAAGCCTGGAAAACCTGTTTGCTTCCTTCACCATCTTCTTCGACCGTCCCTTCGTGGCCGGCGATGCCATCCAGGTGGGCGCTATTTCGGGCACGGTGGAAAAAGTGGGCTTCCGCAGTACCCGCATTCGCACCTTTGACAAAAGTTTCCTCACGGTTCCCAACAAGATGCTCATCGACCAAGCCCTCGACAACCTCACCCAGCGACGGCTCCGGCGCGCGCGTTTCACCATCGGCCTCACGCTGGATACGCCCGCTGAAACGCTGAAGGCCGTCGCCGCCGACATCCGGGCAGCCCTCGACGAGCACCCCGGAACCCGGACCGAACCGGGGGTGGTGAGGTTCGACGAATTTGGTACCAGTTCGCTCAACCTGCTGGTCCTCTTTTTCGTGGAAACCGCCGATTGGGGTGAATACATGGCCGTGAAGGAGGAAATCAACTACCGCATTATTGAAATCGTACACCACCACCGGGCCGCCTTCGCCTTTCCAACCACGACCCTCCACTGGCCGGGGCCAGCCGCCGGAACGGGAGGGCAACCTTTTAAACCTTTCTCGCGCAATTCCGTAAACGCCCCATAAGCAAAATCTACGTTTCCTGCGGAGCGTTACCGCGCGGCGTGAAATGCATTTCCGTCAGGGGTTAAAATCGCTGGGATGCCTTGTTGAGACGGAAGAACTTTTTTGCGCAGAACCCTACATTGGCTTGACAAATAGGATGAAATGACCTATCATTGCACTACCAAACCGATTCCCAGGTTTTACCTTCACCTTTGCTGCTCTTTTTTTTCATTGAATCCATTGCTGTCCTGACTTCTGCGGAGTACCGCGACGAAAACTTCCAGCGACGCGCCGCCCGTTTAACTTTCTCCAACTCGCCGCAGTGACGGACCGTCCCCGGCAACAATACCACTTTATTACCCCATCCCATTGTATGTATACTATTGAAGACTTGAATCTCAGGCTCTTATCCGAGTTGAAAGACATTGCCGAGCAATTGGGGGTGATTAATTTTAAAAAGTTAGCGAAAAAAGAGCTGATCTATAAAATTCTTGACCAACAAGCCATTTTGCCGGAAAGCACCCTCCCGTTGCCGCCGCCAGCCGTTGTCGTAGAGTCCTCCCAACCCGAAGCAGCGACGATCCAGTCCCCGGAAGAACCCGCCGAACAACGGAAAAGAACCCGCGTGAAGCGGGAAAACGTGAAGGAAATTGAAATGGACCGTACGGGTTCCAACGGGGTAGCCGGCCAGAACGGCGCGGCCCAACGACCGGCTGCCAAGCGACAATTCACCAACGGTACTCCCAAGCGGGAAAACGGGTCGGGCAACGTACTCGATACCTATAAGCTGGATTTGGACGACACGCCGCCGTCCCTGGATGCCTTCGACGCAGTGGAAGAACCCCCGGTAGCCGAACGCGAACCGGAAGTTGCCCAGCCGGAAGCCAAGGAACCGGTGGAAAAGCGCGAAGAGCAGCGACACACGCTCCAACCACCCGACAACAACCGTGAGCAACCCGACGGACGCGACAACCTTCGCAACCGCAAACCGAGCAACACCGTCAACATCCGCGATTTCGACGGGTTGATTGAAAACGAGGGGGTACTGGAAATCATGCAGGATGGCTACGGCTTCCTGCGCTCCCCGGACTACAATTTCCTGGCCAGTCCCGATGACATTTACGTATCGCCTTCCCAAATCAAGCTTTTCGGCTTGAAGACGGGCGATACGGTGCGCGGCCAGATTCGCCCGCCGAAGGAAGGAGAAAAATACTTCGCCCTGCTGCGCGTGGAAACCATCAACGGCAAAACCACCGAGGAAATCCGCGACCGCATTCCCTTCGAATACCTGACCCCGCTTTTCCCCGAAGAAAAACTCAACCTCAGCACCCGTCCCGATCAGATGTCCACCCGCATCCTCGACTTGTTCGCTCCCATCGGGAAAGGGCAACGGGGAATGATCGTGGCGCAGCCCAAAACGGGTAAGACGGTGTTGCTGAAGGAAATCGCCAACGCCATCGCCGCCAACCACCCGGAAGTGCACCTGATCGTGCTGCTGATCGATGAGCGCCCGGAAGAAGTGACGGATATGGCGCGCAACGTGAAGGCCGAAGTAATTTCTTCTACTTTCGACGAACAAGCCGAACGGCACGTGAAAGTGGCGAGCATCGTGCTGGAAAAAGCCAAGCGAATGGTCGAATGTGGCCACGATGTGGTGATCCTGCTCGATTCCATCACCCGCCTGGCGCGGGCCTACAACACCGTAGTGCCTTCGTCGGGCAAGATCCTTTCCGGTGGGGTAGATGCCAACGCCCTGCACAAACCCAAACGGTTTTTCGGGGCGGCCCGCAACGTCGAAAACGGCGGTTCGCTCACCATCATCGCCACGGCCCTCATCGACACGGGTTCCAAGATGGACGAAGTCATCTTCGAGGAATTCAAGGGAACGGGCAACATGGAACTGCAACTGGATCGCAAGCTGGCCAACAAGCGCGTGTATCCCGCCATTGACGTACCGGCTTCCGGTACCCGCCGCGAAGACCTGCTGCTCGACAAGGATACCATGTCGCGCGTGTGGATCCTGCGCAAACACATGTCTGATATGACCTCCACGGAGGCCATGGATTTTCTGCTCGACCGGATGAAAGGCACCCGCAACAACGAAGAGTTCCTGATCTCGATGAACCGCTAGGTCCCCTCCGTTCGAACCAAACCGCCCGTTGAAGGATGTTCTTCAACGGGCGGTTTGGTTTCTTACCAATGCAAACCACCAATGGCGGCAAGCGGATGGCCAAGCGCTCAACTCCTCACCACGGGGATTACGCTCAGGAGTTTCAGTTTCTTCGGATCGGAATAGTCGTATTGATACAGGCCCTTCTTGCCCACCACCAGCAGCACCTCGCCCAGGGGAATCACGTCGTAGGCGTCCAAGTCCTTAAAATGGGCCAGGAGATTCTGGTCGATCTGCCGCACGTCCTTGGCGTTGAACACTTTTAATCCGTGGGTACCTTCGCACAAAAACAGCGTGGCGCGGTCAATACCCAGCCCGTGCGGATTCTGCATCGGATAGATTTTTACCGGGGTGGGTTTGCGTAGGTCGCTGATGTCGAGCACTTCAAGTTGGTTGGTAAAACCCTGGCACGCCGTGCCGGAGCGCAACGTCACGTAGGCGTAGTCGCCTTCCACTACCACTGGGTCGCAGCTTCGCACGTGCTGGTAGGTGGAGAGCAGTTCCGGCTTTTCCGGATTGCGGTTGTCGTAGATGTGCATTCCGTTCTGCGAGCCGATGAAAAGCTGGCTGCGGTAGGGAAAAATTGTTTCAATGTTCCATTGGTTGCCCAGGTTGATCTTGTTGCCCTTTTGCGGATCGGCCGGTTGGGTGATGTCGAAGAGTTGCATTTCCGACTGGCCCACGGTGTAAAGGTAGCGGTCGTAAATCGTGAAGCGCGCCATCGAACCCCCCACGCCCGGCTTGCCGGGAGCCGACGGAGCGGATTGGCCACCGTTCTTGCTGCTGAACGTTGCTCCGTTGGAATCGTTCGAGAGGAACCTCGAATCGCCCCGCCCGGCGTTGCGCTGGCCGTTGCAGTCGCCTTCCGTCGTTTGCGTCACCCATTTCTCCTTGTATTCCACCAGAACGGTGGTTGCGGAACGGTCTCCGGCCGGAAACACGTTTTCAATCCGCTTCACCAGAACGACCTGGTTGGGATCGCGGATGTCGAGTGCCACCAGGTCGATGTAGCTGTCGGCGTAGAGGATGTCGCCTCTCACGGCCAGGTCGCGGTTGCCCGGAATGTTGAGGAAGCTGACGGGCTGCGGCGCCGAAGGGTTGCGGTTGTTGATAACGTGAATTCCCTGGTTGGGCTCGTTCACGAAAACGTAGTCTCCCCGCACGTAAATCTTTCCCGGATTTTCCAGTGTCCGGGCGGGCAGGGCAACCACTGCGTTGCGCAGGCTGTCCTTGAGCATGTACACTGGCTCGTAGGTTTTGTAGGTGACGGTGGTCCGGCAGTCATCCTTACAAGCACCCAGCGTTCCGCCAATGAGCACAAATGCCAGCCAAACCAGCACCTGAGTCTGGCGATTAGAGGGAGGGGTAGCGGTCTTCATGAGTTGGAGTGGTTGAACCGGGAATTAAGGGTTGGTTGCCATCGACGGAACTTCTTCGATGCAGGTGATTTCCACTATTTTGCCGACCATGCAGACGCTGACCTGCTCCTTCAGTTCCCGGTAGCCAATGGTCACCCTTTGTCCGTCCCTCAGGGTAAAGTTGGCCAGGGGATCGACACCGGCGGCAA
>JACMKY010000515.1 GCA_014379925.1 Cytophagales bacterium
AAAGTTACATTCCCTTAAAATACTGATTTCCCGGACAGTCTTGCCAGCCATTGGTGCTCGGTTCGTGGGGGAACGAAATCTTTTGCGTTGATCGCGTTCTCTTGAAGGCCCCCAATTTACGGGTGATCATCGTCGAAGGCGGGAAAACAAGCACCAACGCGGTCACTCGTCCATCCCTGCACCGCCCACCAGCCGGTTCAACGCGGTCAGGTTCGCCCGCTCGTCGAAAACGGCTTCCACCGGAATGGTGAAGTCGCGCACGGCTACGCTGCGGATGTCGCCTTGCCAGGTTTTGAGCAGTAATTCGTAGCGTTGGTCCCGGAGGATGTACTGCTCAATGGTTCGTTTTTCAGCATCAACGATCCAGTACTCCACCACGCCGTGGGCTTCGTAATCCTCGAACTTGACGCCCCGGTCGCGCTGCTCGGTGGAATCGGACAACACTTCAGCGATGAAGTCAGGGGGCGGAAACTTCATCTGGTCGGCGGAGAACCGCTCGTACTTTTCCCGGCCGAAGAAGCAAACGTCCGGCTCGTAGTCGTTGCGGGTCAGACTGGTCATAATCTTCTCGATGCCCACGAAACCCAGTTCGTGTTTGCCCACGTGCACATTGAGCAGTTGAAACAGCAGTCCGCTGGCTTGGTTGTGCTTGAGCTTTACGGGCGAGTGGAAAATGATTTCTCCGTTGATGAATTCCGTTTTTTGCTGCTCGGTGATGCGTTCGTAGAACGCCTCCCGCTTCTTGGCTTCTTCGCGCAGCAACGCTTCCGCCTGCTGGATGTACAGCTTGGCTTTGGGAGATCGGAGCAGTTGTTCGACCAAGGTTTCCATTGGAAAGTCGTTGATTGCGTTGCGAAAGCTTGAAAAAACGGACCGTTGGTTTCCTGTATTTACCGGATGGTGCCTGATGAGCACCCGCGCGTTGGTGACGCGACGCAAATACGGCCCTGCCTGACCCGCGGTTCCTGGTCAAATGTACGCTTTTTTGCGCCACTCATCTCCGACCAACCCTCCCGAAGGAGCACTGCGCAGCAGCCCGGGTCAACCTTACCAGCCCTTCATTCCCCCAGCAAGTCGCCCAATTGGATCTGCAGGGCGCGGATGGAAATCTGAACCTCCCGGATCGACAGAGCCAGCGAACTCATCAGCAACACCAGGCTGCCGCTGAACACGTACTTGCCCAGCGGGATATTGCCCTGAAAGAGCAGAAACATGCACAGCACGCACAGGAAGAGGCTGGAAACGCCCAGGAACTGCATGTCGCGGATCAGCCGCACCCGGATCTTCAGGTTCTGGATCTGGGGCAGCAACAGCGGATCGGGTTGGGTCCTGTATTGGGCAACCATGTGGCGGATGAGGGCGGCCAGGGCCAGGAACCGGTTCGTGTAGGCCAGCAGCAGCAGGGAAACGGTGGGAAAAAGCAGGGCGGGCGTCGTCAGCGTCAGTTCCATACGGGTGGGTGGGAGTATCCCGCAAATATACGCGCCCTTCCGCCGGCCGACGCGGAAACGGTGCCTTCCGGTTGGTTTTCCCCGCCTTTCGGCAGTCGGGAGATAACCGCGCGTGGATTAAAACATTGCCAGGGATAAAGCAGCCGATAGTTGACTTTTATTAACTATTTTTGCCTTTTCAACCATTGGGTATGGATCGGACGTATTGGCAGGACGACGGCGAGGTACCTCCGGGATTCTCCTCAACTTCCACCCAAAGTCGGTTAAGGCGTTCGTTGCGAGAGCCGCCAACCCATTCACATCCCCACTCCCCGGAATGATGCCAGAATAAAGGGCTACTTGCGCAACCGTGCAGCCTTAGACGACTCAAAAACGAAATTTTATTTACTGATCACTTGATACGGGTATGAGTACCACCGCCAAACGCCTCACCTTCCTTGCCATCTCCCTGATTGTGGTCTTTCTGCTGATTTATCCCCGGTTGGGCTTCCTGAAGGGCGACGGTAAAAAACCGGGTTCGGCTCCGGGCAACACCCCGGCAGAAAGCAGATCCGTCCGGGGTCCCGGGGGGCCGGTAACCGTGGACGCCATCGTGCTCAAGTCCTCGCTGCTCAACAACAAGGTGCTTTCAACCGGAACGGTGATCGCCAACGAGGCGGTGGATATCCGCAGCGAGATCTCGGGCAAGATCACCGGTATTTTCTTTAACGAAGGCGACAACGTGAAGAAGGGTCAACTGCTGCTGAGGGTGAACGACGATGAACTGCAGGCCCAACTCCGGCGGATCGAATACAACATCGAGCTCAACCAAACCCAGGAATCCCGCCAGAAAAAGCTGCTCGACAAGGAGGCCATCAGCCAGCAGGAATACGACGTGGTGCTGACCGGGTTGAACAGCATCCAGGCCGAACTACAGCTGCTCCGGGCGCAGATTGCCAAGTTTGCCATCCGCGCCCCCTTCGACGGCATCATCGGCCTGCGCTACGTGAGCGCGGGCAGCTACATTTCACCCTCCACGCTCATGGCCTCTTTGCAGGACATCGACCCCGTGAAGGTGGAATTCAGCGTTTCGGAGCGCTACGGTGATCAGGTAAAGAAGGGTGACAACATCACCTTCACCATCAACGGCACCACCCAGGACGAACGCTACGCGGGAAAGGTGTACGCGGTAGAACCGAAGATCGACCTGGCTACCCGTTCGGTCAGGGTGCGCGCCCTCTGCCCCAACCCGGACCGGAAACTCATTCCCGGAGCCTTCGCGCGGGTGGAATTGTCGCTGGGCCAGATCGACGACGCGTTGATGGTGCCAACCGAAGCGTTGGTGCCCACGGTCAAGGGCCAGACCATTTTTCTCTACCGCAACGGCCTGGCCCGGTCGCTGCCGGTGCAGACGGGCATTCGTACGGAGCGGAGCATTCAAATCACCAAGGGCGCGCAACCCAACGACAGCCTCATCGTAACCGGGTTGTTACAACTCAAGGACAGCACCCAGGTGAAAGTAAACGTGCTCGGCAACAAGTTGGTCACTGATTCGGTTCTCAGCGGGGAATAAACGCAGTAATTGATAATTGATAAATGGCAAATATCTCTTCTTTGAGCATTGAGCGGCCGGTACTGGCCACCGTACTTTCCATCGTGATCGTGCTGTTCGGCGTGATCGGGTTCACTGCGCTGGGGGTCCGGGAATACCCCAGCGTGGACCCGCCGGTGATCACCGTTTCCACCAACTACCAGGGAGCCAACGCCGAAATCATCGAGTCGCAGATCACCGAGCCGCTCGAAGAATCCATCAACGGAATTGCGGGCATCCGTTCGCTCACCTCCACCAGCAGCGACGGCCGCAGCAACATCACCGTGGAATTCGACCTGAGCGTGGACCTGGAAGCGGCGGCCAATGACGTGCGCGACCGGGTGTCGCGTTCCCTCCGCAACATCCCGCCCGAAGCCGATCCGCCCGTGGTTACCAAGTCGGACGCCGACTCCGATAACATTTTGTCCTTCACGGTGCAGAGCAACACCCGCGACGTGCTCGCGCTGACCGACCTGGCTACCAACGTGTTCAAGGAACGTCTGCAAACCGTATCCGGGGTGAGCCAAATCAACATCTGGGGCGAAAAGCGGTACGCCATGCGCCTGTTGATGGACCCCGACCGGCTGGCCGCCTACCAGATCACGCCGCTCGACGTGCGCAACGCCCTCAGCAACCAGAACGTGGAATTGCCTTCGGGTCGCATTGAAGGCTACGGCACCGAACTGACCGTGCGGACCATTGGTCGCCTGAGCACGCCCGAGGATTTCAACGACCTGATCATCAAGGAGACGGAAGGGTCCATCGTCCGGTTCCGGGACCTCGGCCGGGCGGAGTTGGCCCCGGAAAACGAACGGACCATTATGCGCGGCAACAACGGCGTTACTCAGGTGGGCGTGGCCATCACGCCGCAGCCGGGGGCCAACTACATCGCCATCGCCGACGAGTGCTACCGGCGCGTGGAGCAAATCAAGCGGGAACTGCCCAAGGACGTCCGCGTTGGCATCGCCCAGGACACGACGGTCAACATCCGCAAGGCCATTTCCGAGGTGGAGGAAACCGTTCTCCTGTCCTTCGGGCTGGTGGTGCTGGTGATTTTCGTGTTCCTCCGCGACTGGCGCACGACCCTGATTCCGGTGCTGGCGATTCCGATTTCGCTCGTCGGCTCCTTCTTCATTATGTACAT